>JAHLFS010000056.1 GCA_018883675.1 Candidatus Paralactobacillus gallistercoris
AAAGATTGTCGATCTTAATAATCCTGATCCTAGCAAACTTGATGTGCAATATAAAATCAATGCTAAAACACCGGCAATGAAAAATCGTTGCCAACAAGAAGCTAATCATATTTTGCAAGATTTGAATGAACGGCTTATTGATATTTATACCTTAGGCATTATGGGTAACTTATATAATGCGCAGCAGCAAGTAAATGGTATTTATCATCGCCAAGGCAATCTTGCGGGTGCTTACCAAACGCAATTATTTTCACCAATTAGTGCTTTTAGCCAAGCTTTTCCTGATTTACAAAGCAATACTAAAGATGCGTTGCAAATCAATCATGGTTTGCAAAAAGATATTCAGCAATCAGCACAAAGCAGTTTTCAAGATAACTTTAACCAATTAAATAGTGCTAATAATTCGTTAATGCAATTAATTCAAGCACAATCACAAAGCGATCATAACCAAGTAGCATTAATTAAAAAATTAATGACAATTAATCAACAAGCTTTTAATGAACAAACACAAGCATTTATTAAAAATATACAACAAGCTAATCAAGCCTTAACCAAAGCCGCGCAAACGACAGCTAATCAAACAAGTGATACTTTGGTAAAACAGTTTACTGCTTATGCTAATACTTATACGCAAGAGATTAAAACACTTAACCAATCATTAGCTCAACAAAAACAGCAACAAACACAACAAGACCAAGCTATTTTGGCTAAATTACATCAACAATATGGCGTTGACGGTAATGCGCCGTTAACATTGGGCGATTTTATTAAGCAAAACCAACCAACACTTTATGATAATTTGGTTAAACAAGCTCATGACGTAACGGCATTACAGCAGCAATATGCCCAATTACCATTTGCGCAAATGCCGGCAAGTGTACAAGCCGTTTTGTCAAATGCTGATAAGAATACGATTAATCAAGCTCTCCAGCAAATTAATCAAGCTAATCAAACGCTTAATCATCAATTATCACTATCAGGGTCACAACAATTACAAATTAAAGGTAATCAATCCCAAATGGCCCAGTTTAATAATTTACATAATGCTACTAAACATACACCAGCTGCTACCCAAGCCATTACGTTACCAAACATTAATAATATGCAAGGCGATACTTTAACGTTGCAATTACCAGTTGGCGTTACTGTTGATCAACAGGCTTTACGTAGTAGCAATGTACAAGTAACCCAACCACAAGCACGCACTTACCAATTAAAAGTTGAACAAAATAATGGCAATGTTACGCTACCATTGCGTTTTGATGGCAACAGTAATGGCCAGACACTTGCTACGTTGACTTATCAAACGGTCCAACCGCAAGTAACAGCTAATAATCATGCCAATACTTCGTCAGTAACTAAGCAAACGCGTAGCTTTACGTTACATTTTAATCTTGCTGAGCAGATGCCTAGCTTAAAAAATGCTAGCACGAAGCAACAACAATTAGCTGAATTAGTCGGCAAGTGGGTGGCTTATTATACGGATGCTGCAACTACTGCTCAAAATACCGTTCAACGTGTTCAACAAAATAATATTAACCAAGTTTTGGCAATTCCATTGGATCAACCATTGCAATCATTATTATCACAAGTTGACGCTCAAAACTTGCAAAATGAACAACAAGCCTTGCAAAAAATTAATGATAATGAAAAACAAATGGCGCAGCAAAAAGCAACGTATTTGCAAACACTAGCCACGATTAGCAATAATTCGCGGCAAAATATTAAAACGGCGCAAACACAATTAGCATCTTTACAAGCATTGCAAACGAAATTTGCACAATTACAACAAGCTTCACCAACTAATGCGCCTGATGAAAGCCATATTGCAGCAATGCAAGCACTAGCTCAGCAGTTGCAATCATTAGCCCAAAATACGCGGGCGCTGCAAAGTACCATTAACAATGATACGCAACAATTTAATGGCGTTTATGCTAATTTTGATCAATTAAATAATCAATTAGCACAAGTGCAAAACGGTAGTAAGAATTTGCACAATAAGTCAATGAATTTACAAAATGCTTTTAAGCAGGAATTATCACGGAGTGGTAACTTTACGCAATCGTTTATTCGTGTTTTGAATGCTGGTTATCGCAATGGTGTGCCAAATGAAAAATTATTGGCCTTCATCGCTAATCCAATTAAAGGACAATCACAAGTAGTGGTTACTGCGAAAACGCAGTCTTACAGTATGACGTTATGGACGTTGATTATTACTATTTTGGCCTTGTTTATGGCTTATGCAATGCGTAATTGGCAATATTTCCGTAAAGAACAATATTTTTCACGCTTTAAGACACGTTTAAGCCGGCAAGCATTGCAACTAGGGTTATTACTGGGTATGAGTGCCATTGTCGGCACTATTATTGCAGCTGTTGCTCAAAGTCAATTACCAATTATTGCGGCTAACCAATTACTGTGGTTTGTTACTGTAATCAGTATGACGATGCTTACGACTTTGTGTGCTTACTTATTGCTAACTTACTGTGGCATGTTAGGCATGGGCATCTTAATTGCGTTTTTTATTATTTTTATTTTTGTGCAAGTCCAAAGTGGCACGATTTTAACTAAGTTTAATGTTTTAGATCTAATTAGTACACCGTTGTTAAATGTTGTCATGTTGCAAGAGCAAAATGTTTTCTTAACGTTAATCATGGTCGTCGTTCTTCTCATTGCGGGCGTTTTAATTGGTTTATTTGTACCTGATAAACAAAGTGAGGTGATGAATAATGCGTCATAAACGCTGGTGGTTATGGTTATTACTTACTTTTAGCTTAGGAATGTTGCCGCAACAACATGTTTATGCGGTTGATCCTGAGGACGGTCAAGTTGATTTGCCATTAAACCGGATGGGGCAAAGTCAACAACAGCAAAAATCAGCTAATGATAATGTGCATTTATTTCAAAATTCGCAAGTTGGTGATTTAGGCAAACAGCAACGGCACCAGTTACACCAACGTTATCAACATTTGTTCACGCATCCAAGTAGCAAAATTACGTTGTATAACGATCATGACTTATTTAATAGGAATAATCATGCTGGCCAAGTTAATTATTCACAAGCAGTTCATCATCCGGATACGCAGCGACATCATTATTATGCCTTGCTGGTAATAGGAACATTAATAATAGGAATAATTTTTTCGTGGAGAATGGTGAAAAAACATGAATAATACCGTTACGATTACTTTACGCTGGCGCAATCAGCTCAATGTTGATTTACAAATACCACTTGATATGCAACTAACCCAATTATTAGCCGAATTAATTGATATTTATGATCTTCCTGATCAACCGTACGCATTATATTTTGTTACTAAACAGCAAGTAACTGGTCCACGTGATTTATTTACTAATAAAAATAAAACATTGCGACAATGCCAAATCAGTGATGGCGATATTTTACGACTAATGGAGGCAGCTGATGACAACTACAACGACTTATCAATTTAATCATCAACAATACCAATATCAAGTAACTGATGATCAACTAACGCAAACCATCAGTCGTGCTGATATTCAAACCCAAGATGCACATGATTTATTGCTACTACATGAACAAAATCCATTA
Organism: Candidatus Paralactobacillus gallistercoris; assembly: GCA_018883675.1. Lineage (GTDB taxonomy): Bacteria > Bacillota > Bacilli > Lactobacillales > Lactobacillaceae > Paralactobacillus_A > Paralactobacillus_A gallistercoris. The sequence continues at coordinate 3,572 of JAHLFS010000056.1, forward strand.
TTATTGCCGGTTACTTATCAATGGCAAGCTGATGTGTTATTAATGACAAGCCAACTGCCACTAGGTTATTTTGCTAAGGATATTCGTCGGCAAAATACCAGTGCTAAGTTACGCTTATTAATTAATTTGTTGCCGGTTGAGACGTTGAATCAGACGCATAAGTTAGCAACGTTCATTCATCCTAATAATATTTATCTTAATTATAATAACGAACCCAAACTGATTTACCGGGGCGTTACTGGTATTATGCCGGGTACACAAACCAATGATTTGGAAATGCTTTATCAAATTCAGTGTTTGGCGGGTTATTTATTTACACAACGTAGTTTTGATGATTTATATAACGGTATGTTGCCGCAAATTGCTGATAGTAGTCATTTTATGCATGATTTGCTGCAAATTAATAATTATGATGACTTACGGCCGTTCTTAACTAAAGCTTATCAACAAGCAGTTAAGGAAGAACAGCAAAATACTATGCAAGTTAGTCGGCAACGCTGGTTATGGATTAAACAATTAGCTTTGTGGTTTGGTATTGCGTTGTTATTAACATTAATTCCGTTAGGTTATTTGTTAATTGACAAAGTGCCTACTAATACGGCTTGTTTGCATGCTGATAGTGCTTTTATTGCTAATAATTATGCGCAAACGATTAAGGCATTAGCTAATATCAAAACGAAAAACTTACCCAACACGCAAAAATATGAACTAGCTTATGCTTATGTGCAAGGTAAAGGTTTTGAATAATACCCAGCGACAAAATATTATGAAAAATATTACTTTAAAATCTGATCCGCGTTATCTTGATTTTTGGATTGAAGATGGTCGTGGGCAATTAGACGATGCTTTAGATACTGCTAAGCAATTACAAGATTCTAATTTAATTATGTATGCCTTATTAGAAAAAATGGATGCTGTTCGCAATAACAATAAGTTAAGTGCTTCACAACGTTCTAATCAATTACAACAACTTCAGCAATCATACGCTAAATACCAACAAGAAGCACAAAAGAGTAACGCTAATAATTAATAGAAAGTGGCAATTATGGAAATTTATGACTTTTTTGATCGGCAACAACTATATATTACTAATCAACCCGGTGCTGATGTTCAAGTTACAGATGCCGTAACGTTATTTCTAAATAAGCCGGATATTAGTGCTAACTGGCAACTAAATATTATGCAAGGCACAATTAAGGTTAATTACTTTTCTCCGCAACATACCACCTTTGAATTAGTGCCGGGTAGTATTCTTGATTTAGGTAATACGGTTATTAAAGTTTTTAACGATGAATTGCATGTTTTAAAAAATCATGTGCAAACACAGTTAACCCAAATTACTAAGTCAAGTCATACGTTACCAAGTGGTTATCCTGATTATCATCGTTCACCGCGGTTAATTTACCAAGCACCACATGACAAAATCACCGTTGATGATCCGCCGGCACCAGTTAAAATGACTAATCAAGGTTTATTACGCACGATTGTTCCGCCGTTAGTCATGGTAGCTGTTAGTGTAGTGATGATGTTAATGCGGGCGAATGGTTTCTTTATGCTGGCCAGTTTAGCTACGACCTTAGTTAGTGTGATTTTTGCCGTTAGTGAATACTTTAAGAACAAGAAACAATACAAGCAAGATGTTAAAAACCGTCAACAAACATATTTAGCATACTTTGACACGGTTGTTAAACAAATTCACCATGCGGAAGTTGCCCAACGGCATGGTGCACAATATCATTATCCGGATATTCACACCTTAAATACAATGGCAACTGCTTTTAGTGCACGTATTTATGAAAAAACACCAGCCGATGCTGACTTTTTAACTTATCGGCTCGGTTTAGGGACTGTGGCTGTTACTAGTCCAATCACGGGCAGTCATCGTGAGCAATTAACTAAAGACCCATTAGCCCAACAAGCACAACAACTAGTAGCTGCTAATCAAACATTGTCGAAGATGCCAATTATTACTGATTTAACTCATAATCCGCTTGGTTATATTGGTGCGCGGCAATTAGTAATTGAACAATTACAAATGATGTTATGTCAAATTGCGTTTTTCCATAGTTATCATGATGTTCGCTTTATTGCGGTTTTTCCGGAGCGTGAATATGAACAGTGGGCGTGGTTGCGATGGTTGCCGCATTTTAACACCGCAAATGGTAATTTGCGTGGCTTTGTGTATAACCAAAAAAGCCGTGATCAGTTATTAAATGAACTTAATCATGAATTAAAAGAACGGCAACTAGCACTTAATGCGCAAACTGATAAGAACCAAACTTTACATTTTACGCCACATTATGTCTTGGTAGTAACTGATGAAAGTTTGATTATTGACCACGCTATTATGGAATTACTCAATGATGAACCACAAAAACTCGATGTTAGTTTGATTTATGTGAAAGATGTTATGACTAGTTTACCAGCTAATGTTAAGACCGTGATTGATATTCGTGATCGGCAAACCGGTGAATTAGTAATGACACAAGGACAATTAATTAATAAGCGGTTTAGTTTGGATCATCTTAATGGCTATGAAAAAGCTAACTTACCGCGTCTTTTAGCTGGTTTACACCATATGCAAACGTTAAAAAGCGCTTTGCCTAATCAAATTACGTTCTTACAAATGTATGGTGTTAAAACCGTTGCGCAACTTAACATTGCCCAACGTTGGCAAAAACATTCACCATATCAAACCCTGGCAGTCCCATTGGGTGTCAGTGGACCTGACGAATTAGTGGAACTTGATTTACACGAACGGGCCCATGGCCCGCATGGCTTAATTGCCGGTACTACTGGTTCGGGTAAATCAGAATTAATTCAAAGTTATATCTTAAGTTTAGCTGTTAACTTTCACCCATATGATGTTGCCTTCTTACTAATTGACTATAAAGGTGGTGGCATGGCGCATTTATTTGATAAGTTGCCGCATTTACTAGGTGTTATTACTAACTTGGATAAAGCACAAAGTATGCGTGCTTTAGAATCAATTCAAGCCGAACTTGATAAACGCCAACGTTTATTTGCGGAAAATAATGTTAATCACATTAATCAATATCAAAAACTTTATAAAGAAGGCAAAGTTACTGAACCAATGCCGCATTTATTCATGATTTCAGATGAATTTGCTGAATTAAAAGCGGAGCAACCGGAATTTATGGAAAAATTAATTTCAACTGCGCGGATTGGTCGGTCGTTGGGTATTCATTTGATTCTGGCTACCCAAAAACCAGCCGGGGTGGTTGACGATCAAATTTGGTCAAACTCTAATTTTAAAATTGCGTTGAAAGTAGCTGAAAAAGAAGACTCTAAAGAAGTATTAAAAACACCAGATGCTGCCGCAATTACTCAACCAGGGCGGGCTTATTTACAGGTTGGTAATAATGAAATTTATGAACTATTTCAAAGTGCGTGGAGTGGGGCTGATTATCGCCCTGATGAAGATGATAATCAACAAAACGCCATGATTATTAGTGAAATTGATCGTATGGGACAACGTCATCAAATTACCAAGGATTTAAGCGGTCTTGATTATACCGGTCATATGCTAAAAGTGCCTACGCAGCTGGAAGCAGTCGTAGCAGCCATTAATGATACTTTTGCAAAAAGCGGCGCCCAACCATTACCACAACCGTGGTTGCCGCCATTACGGGAGCGCATTGCTAGTGATGAGTTAGTTAATATTAATTATCACCAAGCCTGGCAACAAGTTAAACAACCACTACAAGCAGTGATTGGCATGGTAGATATTCCAAGTGAACAAGCGCAACGACCGATTAAAGTTGACCTTAGTGCTGATGGCAATTTAGCTGTTTATGCTAGTGCTGGTTATGGCAAATCAACTTTCTTGCAAACACTAATTATGAATTTAGCTAAAACGCATACGCCTACGCAAATGAATGTTTACTTACTAGACTTTGGAACGAATGGTTTATTGCCATTACGTGATTTGCCACAAGTTGCTGATACCATCATGCTCGATGAAACCGAAAAAATTATTAAATTCATCAAACGTATGAACGCTGTGCTTAAAGAACGTAAGCGGTTATTAAGTGAAGAAGCAGTTGCGAATGTTGCTATGTACGAAGCGGCCACCGGGCAGGTTTTACCAGATATTGTCATCGTAATCGATAACTATGAAGGCTTTAAAGATACTAAGTACGAAGATGCTTTAATACAAGCTTTAATTAAGATTACCCGTGATGGTAATAGTGTTGGCATGCATGTGGTAATTAGTGCCGGGGTAACTACTTCATTGCGGTTACCATTGGCTAACAATATTAAGCAAAAAATCGCTTTAAAACAAAATAACGATGATGATCTACCTAACATCGTTGGTAAGGATAAATTAGCGATTGATGATCTGCCGGGACGGGGCTTAATTAAAACTTTGCACGGCACGCGTTTATTCCAAACCGCTTTACCAGCTGCTGGTATTGATGGCTTAACAGTTACACACAACGGTCCAAGCAATGAATGCAGATTGGCATGGCGCCCGTCCGGAAGCAATTCCGATGATGCCGGAAGAATTACCGTTGGCTAATTTTGCTAACTATCAAGGTGTGCAACGTGCTTATGATGAACAGTTATTGCCGTTAGGTTTAGAACATGAAGAAGTGGCGCCATTCCTTTATGTTCCGCGTGAACACGGTCATTTGGCATTAATGGGTACACAATCTAAAAAATTACGCCGGTTACAAAAAGCCGTTATTAATGCTTTGGAAGGCGCACAAGGTAAAATTCAATCAATTATTTTTGATACTGCCAAAATTAATGACAAACCATTGCAATATGTTAACGGCGTATTTGTTGCTGCCGATGCTATCAAACAAGCTAAAGATAACTTAATCAAGAGCTTAAAACAACGCTTGCAAAGTAATAAAGAACAACGTTGGTTATATGTATACATTACTGATATTGAAAAGTTTGAAGAAGATACCAATATCACTGAACCAGAAATGGAATTACTATTGCGCGACGGGTTGCAAGCGCATATTGCGCTAATGATTGTTGGCACTAATGGTCATTTGGCATTGAGTCATATCGGTTTAAGCGGTTTATATAAAAAATACTTAACTGCCGCTTTATTTACATCCAGATTGCAAGAACAGCAATTAATTGAAGTACCATACGGTATGCGTGATCGGGATGTTAGTCTTGGTAATGCGTTCTTTGGTTATGAAAGTGAGTTTACGTTAATTAAGTTAATTCAATAAGGAGTGGAAAAATGACAAAAATTAAAGTTGATACACCATCAATTAATGAAATTGCTAGTAATATTGCTGCTAATACCCAAAGTATTAGTAAGCCCAGCATAGCTAAAGATAGTGATAGCACGATTGGTGGGGCTAGAAAAGCTGAAGATGTTATTGATGAACTGAATACTTTGGTGGCAGATGTTCAACAAGCTGGTAATGCCTTGGCAGCAGCGTTACATAATGCTGCTGCGGCCTTTGAAGCTACTGATGACGCAACGGGGCGGTAAAAATGCGTGAACTCGATGAAGTATTAAAAGAGCAGCAAACCATTAGAGCCGCCAATGAACAACTATTAGCACAGAAAAAATTATTTATGCAACTAGCTGATGAACAACTGCGTGATGCTAATAAGGACAAAAGACTGCAAGCAAGCATTGCCGAAGATGTTCGTGGTACACGTTATGCCGGTTATATGGCTAGCGCCTGCGCTGATATTGAAACAGCTAATCGAAAGTTGACCCAGCATATTGCTGATGCTCAAAGCGCCATTAATAAAAAATTACGTGATAATGAAGAACGCTTAACACGCCTGCAAGCTGAATATCATCAAATGCAAATTAATAAAAAGAAGGCTAAAAAGTCATGACTAAAATGAATTTAGGTAATTCACAACAACAAGCTAATAGTTGTTATGAATATTGTCAAAATTTGACGTCGCAGTTAAGTGATTTAACCACCGTAACTAGTGTGATTGATAGTAGTCCTTTTGAAGGTACGGCGGCACGCCAAGTTAAAAATTTTGTATCGTCAGTATATGTTCCTTTTCTTAAGGCTGCTATTTTATTAACGAGTGCGATTGGTACTGATGTTAAAAAATTACCGACTAAGTATGAAAGTGCGGTTGCGAATAAAAGCTATAGTAGCGAAGAACTGCAAAGAAAAATTGATGAATTAACCGCGCGCATTCATGCCGAACAAAGCATGCTTGATACATTAGCTAAGCATCATGATACAGACCATAGTCATTTTGTTAGTGATACTAAGCATGACGTACAAGCGCGTAAGGCTGCTTATGAATCACAACTCGAAAAATATAAAAGATTATTACGCAAATTTGAAGCCTTTGA
>JAHLFS010000057.1 GCA_018883675.1 Candidatus Paralactobacillus gallistercoris
TTATTCATTTCCTTGTGACAACTATTGTAGTTTATCAACTTTACAACAATTTGTCAACTACTTTTTTGAATATTTTTTCAAAGAAGTTAATCAAAAATAATTACTTGCTCAACAGCAATTAGTATTTTATCAATATCAGTAAATAACGTCAAGCCCTTTTAAATATTTTTTGAGCAAAAAAATGATCTTGGTTAAACACTAACCAAGATCATCAAGAAATTACTTATCATTCTTTAATTCAGGTGCATCGGTATGATATAAACCAGCTAGTGATTTACCACCGTTTTTGGCCATTAAACTAGTTGGATCAGTCTTTTGAGCTCGTTTAAGTTTCTTTAAGGCATAATCCTTTTGATAATTAAAGTCAGAACGCTTTAATTGTTTAAAGCCAGCTGGATGATAGAAACGTAATAAATCACCATTTAAAACTTTATCAGACATTGATAATTCAGTAGTTACTGATTTACTCATTTTAGCTAATTCACGTTTTTGATCAGGCGTTGGATGAGCTACTACTTTACCTGTTTGGGTATAGTAATATGTACTGCCGACTTTAGTATAAGTTGGCGATACAAAATCACCATTACGAAATGCTACTAACTGACTCCGATCCTTCGCTAACAAATCATGCCCAAATTCAATGAAATTATTCTTAATTCCTAAAAGGTTCAATAAAGTTGGTAAAACGTCAATTTCTCCACCATACGTATGATCAATGCCACCTTTTAACCCATCCATATGAATCATAAATGGTACACGTTGATATTGGGCATTATCAAACGCATTATAGCCTTTAATTCCTGTCAATTTAGCCATCGCAGGATCATGGTTACCAGAAATACCATAGTGGTCACCATATAAAACTAATACACTATTCTTATCTAACCCCGTCTCATGCAACCATTGCAAAAATTCACCAATGGCTTGGTCAAGATAATGCGCGGTTTGTACGTAACCATCAACCGTGTTATCACCAGTATTAGTTGGTGGAATAGTTTGGTTTTGTTTATCTAACAAGTATGGATAGTGATTAGTAACGGTAATCAATTTAGCGTAGAAAGGTTGTGGTAACTGTTGAATATATTGTGCAGAATCTTTCAAAAAGATCTTATCCTTCAAACCATAACCAACGTCAAAATCCTTGCCGTTTTGGAAGTACCCTTTGCTAAAGAAATAATCGTATCCCCATGACTTATAAGTATTATCACGATTCCAAAAACTTGGCACATCGCCGTGAAATGCAGCAGTTGTATAACCATGTTCATCAAGAATTTCGGGCGCAGCTTGGAAAGTATTAGTTGTGCCATCGGTAACCATTGCTGCTCCTTCGGGTAAACCAAATAATGAGTTTTCCAACATCATTTCAGCATCAGCTGTTTTACCTTGACCAACCTGGTTAAAGAAATTATCAAAACTCAAAGTATTTTTATCATGGTAAAGTTTATCAAGGTTAGGAGTTACCTCTTGACCATCCCATTTATAATCAATTAAAAATTGTTGGAAACTCTCCAAATGGATAATGAAAATATTCTTACCTTTAGCAATACCACGGTATTGTACATTAGGTGTTTCCCGATGTGCATTAACATAATTTTCTACTTCTTGTAAGTCTTGCTTAGTGGCATTACGTTTGGCAGCCGCAACTTGTTCAGTCTTAACACCATCATACACTGCATAAGCATTTAATCCTAAATACTTAACAATGTAGTTATTATCAAAAGTACGTGTCAATAATCCTGAACGATCACTATATGACATGCTTAAATCTAAGCCTAATAAAGCAACGCCCAAAACTTCTATCATTGCTGCATAGCGTAATTTCAAAGCACGCACATCAATTTTCATAACATGCGTAATTAATAAAACAATTAAAACAATAATATCAAGATAAACAATGAAATCGCTTGGTTGAATAATGCCAGCAATACCTTTATTAAGATTATTAGAAACTGAACTTGTTCCCCTAATCAAATTAAAAGTGAGAAAGTCAGAAAATTCACGATAATATAAAATATTAGCAAATAACCATGTTGTTGTTAAAAAGTCAATAATTAGCATAATGACATACGACTTACGACCTTTAATAAACAACGCCACACCAAATAAAATCACCGTTGTGGGAATTGGATTCAAAGCTAATATTAAATGTTGCATACTACCTTGTGAACCTAAAGTAAACTTATTCAAATAAGCCCATAGTGTTTTGGCCCAAAACAAAATTACCGCTAATAAGAAAAAGCCTAATTTAGAATTCCACAGGCGCTTAAAGCGTTCGCCAAATTGTTTCATTAGCGTATGCCTCCTGTACTTTTTACAATTCATACTTATCTAGTTTACACACGAATAGTTAAAATAACAATTTTAATCGGTACTACTTTAGCAAACCTTTAAATAAAAAAAGCGCTGGTAACTACCAGCGTTTTTTTATTAATCGTTTAACAAATCATAAATTTCCATTGCAATTAAGTCAATGTCATCGAAATTAAACTTTTGATGATTATTAACTTCTTCTAATTCATATGTTTGGTTATTAGCATCGTATTTAACAACCCCAACAACACCGACGCCTTCTTTTTCAAAATGACGGGTTTGTTCTTCGTCAGGATCTGTTTGTTGCATTGCTTCTAAGCGTTTAATAATCGCTACAAGTTGTGAACTTTTCATAAAGCCGACTCCTTTTCAATTATTCAACAATAAGTTTAACAAAAAAAAGCGGCATGTGTCAGATAAATTTATTAACATTAGTAAATAAATTACACATTATAAATCGCTTGCTTTTGATAAAATTGTTGCCATATTTTAGCTAAACGTTGTTCAGAATAAGTTTGGGCACCCTTAATACTTGCTTGACGTAATTGCGCCAATGCTTGTGGATCATGCTGGAGATGATGAATAATTGTATCCATTTCATGAACATCTTGTGCCGGTGCATAAAAGCCTTTAATAATGGCATGATATAAATCAAGATCACGGAGTAATACCGGCGTGTGACAATTAAACGCTTCTAAAACAGACATTGGGAATAATTCATCATATGATGGCAATAAGAAAAGATCAGCCATATTATAATAACTAACTAGTTCCGCACGTTTAACAATACCGGGAAAATGTAAGTTAGCAGGTGGATTAGCCATTGCCTTTTTAAAACGTTCATAACCATCTGTCATTTTGCCAAATGAGAAGCCACCCGCCCAAATAAATTCAATATCAGGATTATTTTTAGCTAACGTAATAAAATCATCAACGCCTTTGCGTTCTTGCACTTGGCCATCACCAAAAACAACAAATTTATCGGCCGGAATGCCTAATTTTTGCCGAAATTGCTGTTTATACGCATCACTTTGTACATAAAATTCAGCTTGGGCAACAAAATTAGGAATATAAGTAATTTTATTTTCAGGAATACCATACTTAACTAGTTTAGGAATAAAACTAGGATTAACGACTACTAAATGATCCATCCGTTTATAAAAACTAATAACGTAATGGTAAAAAATACCACGGAATGGTTGTGGAATGTTTAAACTACCTTCTAAAGTTTCTGGTAAAAAATGAACATAACCAATCTTCCGTCCCCGTTTTTTAGAAAAAGTCGATAAGTAAAATAATGGATCAATCGTATGATAATGTGAAATATCTGCTTGTTCACGAAAATTATTAATACTTACTTGAAATTGGTTAGCTAAATAATTCCGTAATAAACGCAATAATTCTAAATAAGCACTGCCAACACCTTGTCCGGCAACTTTATCGGCCGACGAAAACATGTCAATTTTTAACATAAAATTCCCTGATTTCTTTTTATTGATCATCATGACATAAACGATAAAAATGTTGCATATCATGATAAAACTTTAATACTTGATCACCAAAATGATCAGCTGAGATGGTATTTAATTTCCGTAACCGTGGTTGCGGATCAGCAAATTGTTGCGGATGATCCAGATAATTACTAATCGCTTTAATCATTTCAGCTTGATTATGATAAGTAGCACCAATATTTAAATTATCCAATAAATTGTCAGTATACTCACTACTTAAAACCACTGGTTTCAAGCCCGTTGCCATTGCTTCAATATAAGTAAGGCCTTGGGCTTCAGAATCACTCGCAGATACTAATAAATTAGCCATATGATAATAATCAGCGATAAAGCGGTGTTCAACTTCACCCACAAAAACAACATGGTTATTCATATGCAGTTGCTGAACTTGTTCCTGCAATGATGTCATTGCCGGACCATCACCAACAATAAATAATTGCAAATCGGGATAACGAGCAACTAATTGTGGCATAGCATCTAAAATAACATTGATTTTCTTTTCATAAGCAACCCGACTAACCGTTAAAAGTGCCGGTTGCTCCTTACGCAAGTGATACTTAGCACGTAAATCACGTTGCATTGGTTGGGCATATTTTTTAAGATCAATGCCCGTTGGAATAATTCGAATCGGTGCACGCACACCATAATCATTTAACTTATTAATTACTCGGCAAGATGGTGCAATTACCCCGGTAACATGATATAAATACGCCTTCGTAAATTGTTTAACATGATAAGGTTTTAATAAATGCCCATTTAAAACATAATGTAGGTAATCTTCATACATCGTATGATAAGTATGAATGCATGGAATTTTTAGATTTTTAGCCACAAACTTACCAATATAACCCATTGAAAATTCCGTTTGTGTATGAACAATATCTAATTTTAATTCCTTAGCAACATGATAAGCATGAAATAAACCACGCACGGCAATTCGCCGATCGGTAAAAGATACAAACGGCACACTTGGAAATCGGAAAATGTTTGGTTCAATGGCATTCTTATCAACATGCGGATCTGTTGTAGTAAAAATGTAAACTGAATGTCCCTTACGTTCTAAGGTGTCTTTCAATGTCTTAATTGAAGTCGCAACACCACTAACTTGCGGAAAATACGTATCAGTAAATAATCCGATATTCACAAGCATGCTCCTTTCCATATCAACTCATCATACTGGTAATTATTATAAAAATAAATAATCATCGTTGCAATTTTACAAATACTTATTATTACGACATAAAATCCATTGGCCGTACATTTGCCATGCCAATCATTGGATCAATTTGATGATTTTGAATCATTGCTGTTGTTAACCGGTGCTCTTGATTATTATCATCTTGACAAGCCTTAATATGCAAATCAAACACTTGGTAAAGGCGTTGTTTTAAAGTTGTTTGCCGTTGATTAGCTTGTTGTTTGACAGCTAGCATAAACGCTTGTGGTTCACCCACTAAAATTAAAAAACGCTTTGCTCGTGTTACTGCGGTATATAGTAATTGCCGCTGTAACATATGTTGAAACCGCATGACTAATGGTAAAATAACGACATCAAATTCACTACCTTGTGCTTTATGAATCGATGTACAATAGGCCATCGCAATTTTATTCCAATCTTTACGCTGGTAAGTTATTTCATTACCAGCAAATTTAATTGTTAAAGCATCACTTTTATGCTTACTATCTTTAGCATAAGTAATGCCAGTAATTTCGCCAATTTCACCATTAAAAACATTTAAGTCAGGACTATTAACTAAATGAATTACTTTATCACCAATCCGGTAATCAATATCACCATAAGTAACATTTTTATGATGCTCAGGCGTCAAGGGATTAAGGATAGATTGTGTTAAGCGATTTAATGCGTAAATACCAGCTGGTCCGCGGTACATTGGGGCTAACACCTGAATTTCTTGAATTGTAAAATTACGTTGCCGGGCTTTTTTAACAACTTGTCCAACTACATTTGGTACTTGTTGCGGTTGGCAAGCAAAAAAACTACGGTCAGCATAATTTTTAAAAAAGTTATCATCGATACGTCCCTCATTAATTTCATGAGCTAGCGTAATAATGGAACTATGATCATCTTGGCGGTAAATATGTTGCAGCGTTTGTGAAGATAAAACATCACTTGCTAACAAATCAGCAAATATCTGCCCTGGCCCGACTGATGGTAACTGATCCTTATCACCAACTAAGATGACTTGCATGCCGGTGGGCACCGCTTTTATTAATGAATAAAATAAGAAAGTATCCACCATCGACATTTCATCAACAATTAACAAGCCACCGGTTAGTTCATCTAAAGCTTCACTAGCTAATTGCTGTTCATCTTCTTGACCAGTTAAGCCTAATAACCGGTGAATGGTACTAGCAGGTAAGCCTGTGGTTTCGTTCATGTGTTTAGCAGCACGACCCGTTGGCGCTGCTAATAAAATTGGAAACGGCTGTTCGTCATAATCATTAATATTTAAAGAAAGATGATGAACCTGGGCAAATAACTCCACGATCCCCTTAATGAGCGTTGTTTTCCCCGTTCCTGGACCACCGGTTAATAAATAAATATTATGTTGCAAAGCTTGCTTTAAAACTTTAGTTTGTTGTTCGTCATAAATAATATTCGTTTTCTTTTCGATTTTTCGAATTGCTTTAGTTAAGGTAGTTGTCGAATAATCAAAATCGCCTTTAGCATCCATCAAGCGTTGAATATGCTGTGCAATTTTAACTTCCGCATCATATAAAGTCGGCAAATAAACACGCTGATCTTCAATAATTACTTCTTGATGTTTACCTAATGCAATTAACGCCTGCGCTAAGTCGTCATAAGCAATAGCCGTATTTTGACTGTTTTCTAATAATTGCACCGTTGTTGTTAAAAGTTCTTTAATCATTGCATAAGTATCACCACTATCAAGCGTCATTTGTGACAAAGCAGCTAATAAGCCACCACGTAAACGCACTGAAGCATTAGCCGCAATGCCTTGTTTAAAAGCAATATTATCGGCCTTTTTAAAACCAACACCAGCGATATCGCGTACTAAGCGGTAAGGATCATGCTGAATGACTTTTAAAGTATCTTGGTGATACTTATTATAAATTTTATAAGCAAGGGTATTGCCAAAGCCTAAGTTACTCAATGTCATGATAATTTGTTCAGTGCCATGATTATCTTGTAAAGTGGTTAGTAAACTTTGGCGTTGTTTTTTACTAAGGCCAATTTCATCGAGCACATGAGGATCATTAAGGATTTTAGTAATAGCATCATTGCCCAAATACGTTACAACTTTAGTAGCCGTCTTCTTACCAATACCACTAAAACGATCACTAGCTAAATAAGTAATCAAGCTAGTTTTAGTAGTTGGTTGATAAGTATGGTACTGGGTAGCTTGAAATTGAGTACCATAACGAGGATGTTCTACTAAGTGGCCGTCAAAAGTATACGTTTCACTTTCCCGAATATCACCAAAATTGCCCGTAACCACAATGGTATCTTCATGCCATTTTAAATTAGTATCAACAATCTTAACCGCTAAAATTTTATAAAAATTATTTTGATTTTGAAAAATAATATTTTGAACAACACCGTTCACATATGCGGTTGTCATCATCATTACTCCTTATGTTGTGCATTAAGAAAACGAATAATATCATCTAATTGTTGCCGATGATCATTAAAATACTGCTCATCTAATTTGCGTGCCTTTGCAAAATAAGCATGATAGTCTTGCCCTAAAACAAGCATCACTAAACCATACTTAAAAGATAATGCTGCTGAATCAGGACACTGTTGCAAGGCTTTAGCCAAGTATGGTTGCGCTTGGGCAAACATTTGCAACTGAATCATGATATCAGCCACTAAAACATTAGCATCACTTTTATTAGGTGCCATTTCGGCGGCTGTTAATGCATAACCTAAGGCTCGCTGTGGTTGATTTAATTGCAGATAAGTTTCACCTAACATAAACGTAGCATCTTCACGTGTTTCTTTATCATTTCGTAATGCCATAAATAGTGGCAACGCCTTATCATATGCTTGGGCTTGATAATAAAGAGTAGCTAATGCATAACGTAATGATGGTTGCTGCGGAAACTTAACTAAGGCTTTCTGTAATAATGGTTCAGCTTGTTCAAAATCTTGCAATATCGTCAAAAAACTAGCTAATAACAAATAACCATCCAAATCATTCGGATGGTTATTTAAATATTTAGTTAAGGCAACCACCGCTGCTTCATGTTTGCCGGCTGCCCATTGTGCTTTAATCTGTTCAAACATAATTATTTATCCCGTAAAAAAGAAGTTTCGTTCCATTTAATTAAATGATACGTTGCACCATTATCATTTGTTTCAATAATTGTAACACTGGAATTAGTTAAGCCACCATCTTTACGCAAATCAGCTAAAGGCGTTCCTAATAACGCCTGAATAGTTGCAGTAAAAGCCGCCCCGTGCCCCACAAATATTAAATTAGCATGTCCAGTCGTATCCGCATGCACGGCACGTTGAATCATCGGTGTCATCCGATTAATTAGTTGGGTAAAAGTTTCACCATTAATGCGTCGTTGGGGAAAGTATTGTGCTGGCGCTTGACGAAAAGCATAAACTTCTTCTGGATACTTTTTTTCAACATCCTTAAAAGTCATTCCTTCCATTTTGCCTAAATCAAATTCCCGCAAAGCCTGCTCAACCGTAATTGGAATATTACCACCTAAGCCTTCATCAAGCAATTTAGCCGTAGTAATTGTCCGCGATAATGGACTAGTATAAATATGAGCAAATTTAATGCCATGTAAATAAGTAGCAAGCCGTTTAATTTCATTAATACTAGTGGGCAATAATGGTGAATCACCATGGGCACCTTGATACCTACCTTCTAAATTCCATTGTGTTTTACCATGCCGAACAAAATACAATCGTGTCATTTTCTCACCTGTAAACAAATATAAGTAGTGCTTGTTTACAATTATGTGGATTTTATGCAGTAATTGCAAGCAACAAAAAAAGCTATGATTAATCAATCATAGCTTTCGATTTATTAATTAAACATAAGGTAATACTTGGTCATTTTGGTAAGCACGATCAATAATACCGCCACCTAAGCATTCGGGACCATCATAAAAGACCACTGCTTGACCCGGAGTAATAGCACGCACCGGATTATCAAAGGTAACTTTGGCAGTATTGTCATCATTCAAATGAACATTAACCCCAACATCAGGTTGCCGATAACGGAATTTAGCTGTAACGTGGAAATCATGCCCACGTTTTAAATCACCAGTTACCCATGATAACTGGGAAGCATCAAGACTGGTTGCATACAACATTGGGTTTTCATAACCTTGGCCAACATACAAAATATTCTTTTGTAAATCCTTGCCAACTACAAACCATGGTTCCGAAGAAGTGGTGGTGCCACCAATTCCTAAACCTGAACGTTGACCAATAGTATAGTACATTAAGCCTTGATGTTGTCCCATAACGCGACCATCAAAAGTGCGCATTTCACCAGGTTGGGCTGGTAAATATTCACTCAAAAAGTGCCGAAAATTACGTTCACCAATAAAACAAATACCAGTTGAATCTTTTTTATTAGCAGTAACTAAACCAGCTTCTTCCGCAATTTTACGTACTTCTGGTTTTTGTAAACCGCCAACTGGGAACATGGCATTTTTAATTTGTGCTTGTGATACTTGGCTTAAAAAGTAAGTTTGATCCTTATTACCATCGGCACCACGTAACATATGCACAATACCATTTTTATCACGCATCGTTTGTGCATAATGTCCCATTGCAATGTAATCAGCGTCTAATTGTTGCGCATAATCAAGAAAGCAGCGGAACTTAATTTCCTTATTGCACATAACATCAGGATTAGGCGTCCGCCCTTTTTTATATTCACTTAAGAAATATTCGAAAACATGATCCCAATATTCTTTTTCAAAGTTAACTGAATAATATGGAATACCGATTTTATCGGCCACTTTGGCAACGTCTTCATAATCTTCAGTAGCAGTACATACGCCATTTTCATCAGTGTCGTCCCAGTTTTTCATGAACACACCAATCACATCGTATCCTTGTTGCTTTAATAATAACGCTGATACTGAAGAATCAACACCACCACTCATCCCAACGACAACACGGGTATGAGCATTATCTTTTTGACTATTCATCTTATCACCATCTTATAGTAGATTTGCATTCTACGATTGAAGGTCGTGAACGCCAGTAATTAAATTATAACAAGGCTGTCAAGTTAAGCGATTATTAGCACTTGGCGATCAATCAAGTTACTAATAATATATTGATATTGTTCAACAAACGGTTGGTCTTGCGCATTTTTAAAAATATCAACGGTGCGTAAACCATTAGCCGTCGTTACAGCCATTTGAAATGTTTGTAAGTCCTTCGCTACACTCATTTTAAAATTAACAGCACTATGATATGGATTATTGGGATCAAGCGGTCGTTGTAATTGAAAATTACCATTTCGGGTTTGAATAAAGCCTAAATCCATTAATGTGTAACGTTTAATTTGTGGACTAAGCATAAATTGCCGTGTATCACCAGTTACGGTACTAACTTTACTTAATGCCATAATTGTCACCTTCCTTATTAATTAGTTTAACGTTTTAATAAGCGGTTAACAATTTTAATTAAAGCAGTAGTAAAAGCAGTAATATCGGCTTCGGTCGTATAAGCGCCAAAACTTACCCGAATTGATTCATGAATACGTGGTGAATCTTTACCAAACATTGCAATTAACACATGCGATGGTTCCACATTACCGGCTGTGCAGGCTGAACCGCCTGAAGTAGCAAAACCAGCAATATCTAAGTTCATTTGTAAAACATCGGTTGGTACCCCTTTAATCCACAAATTAAAGACATGTTGTAAATTCCCGGCACGCATATCACCATTAACTTCAAAATCAATCTTAGCAGCTTGTAAAGCAGCAATAATTTGGTGTTTAAAACCAAGATACTTATCTTGCCGCCGTTGTTTTTCCTCGGGTGTTAACATGCTAACCGCTTGGGCAAAACCAACAATACCAGCAACATTTTCAGTACCAGCCCGCCGATCACGTTCTTGCTCGCCACCACGCAAATAAGGTGGTAAATTAATGCCTTTGCGTTCATATAACAAGCCGACACCTTTAGGGCCATTTAATTTATGCGCTGAAGCTGATAGGAAATCAATATTAGCCTGTTTAACATCAAGATCAATCAAACCAAATGCTTGTGTGGCATCCGTATGGAACCAGGCTTGGTGGTCACGTAAAATAGTACCAATTTCTTCAATCGGCATCCGTGTCCCAACTTCATTATTACCCGCCATAATAGAAACTAAAATAGTATCTGGTCGTAATGCCGCTTTAAAATCCGTAATACTAATATGACCTTGTTCATCAACCGGTAAGTACGTAACTTCAAAGCCTAATGATTCCAAGTATTTCATTGGTTTTAATACCGAAGGATGTTCAACTGCCGTTGTAATTAAATGTTTACCTAAATGTTGACGTTGCAAAGCTGTGCCTACAATAATTGTATTATTACTTTCAGTAGCACCACTCGTAAAGATAATTTCATTATCAGTAACTGCCAAACTTTGTGCCAAAACATGCCGCGCTTGGGCTAAGTCGTGGGCAGCCACCCGTCCAAACCAATGGGTACTTGATGCATTACCAAAGTCATGTGTCATTTGTAGGGTCATCGCATCAACAACTTCTGGTGCTACCGGTGTAGTAGCAGCATTATCTAAATATATATGCTTAACCATTACCAATTCTCCTTAAAATAATTTTTAATAAAAAAAACAGGAAACGATTGTCCCCTGTTATCTTAAAACACTAATTAAGTGCGTGTAAAAATGTTAATAACATTTGTGCCGATTTGCGCCCGGCGGTAACCACAAATTCATCAAAATTAACGTTGGCCTCATCATCGCCAACATCACTCATCGCCCGAATGATAACAAACGGTTTCTTGAATTGGGTTGCTACTTGACCAATTGCGGTGCTTTCCATTTCCGCAGCTAGGGCATCAGGATAAACTTGTAAAATATCCTTAATTTTAGCACGACTAGCAATAAATTGATCACCGGAAACAATCAAACCAACATGGGGATGTAAACCAACCGCTTGCGCAGCTTGTTTAATTTGTTTAACTAACTGTGGATCAGTTTCAAAAATTTGGGGCTGATCTGGTAATTGCCCTGGTAAATGATCGAAAGCAGTCACATCAACATCGTGATAAGCAACACCATCAGCAATCACAACATCACCAATATGCAAGTCCGGACCAATCCCACCAGCTGAACCAGTATTAACAATCATATCAACTTTTTCAACCGCTAATAAAATAGTAGTAGCGATGGCAGCTTGTACTTTACCAATACCAGATTCCGTCAAGACAACATCATGCTGACATAATTGACCAGTATAATAAGGTTTACCCGCAATTTGTTTTTCTTGTTTATTAGTCATCTTAGCAACTAATAACCGGATTTCTTCTTCCATTGCACAAATAATGCCAATTTTCATAAAAATGACCTGCTTTCTTATGCTTTAAACAAAATAATATAAACCAAAACAATTAAAATAACAACAATCGCAATTGCCCAGTTAAGTTTACGTTTAAGTCGTTTAATTTTGGCTTCAGTAAATTCATTCGTTTTTACTGCATCAGTTGAATGCCGATGTAACAACTGTGATCGCTCGCGAGCATGCGTTTGCTGACGCCGATAGGCCTCACGGCTCATTGGTTGCTTATCTGCCATTTTATCTCCTCAAAACAAAGTTCAAAGGTTATTGAACTACATTATAACACTAATATTATATGTTAAAATACATAATATAATATTTATATGAAAGAAGTTAAAAAATGGAAACAGGTACTGTTAAATGGTTCAATGACGATAAGGGATTTGGTTTCATTAAAGTTCCTGATCATGATGATTTATTCGTTCGTTATAATGGTATTCTTGGCGATGGTCATAAAACATTAAATGAAGGTGATCTGGTACAATTCGAAACTATTGAAGGACCACAAGGACCACAAGCTGTTAACGTCAAAAAAATTAATTAAAAAAAGTGGGATGATTAATCATCCCACTTTTTTATTACTATATAGAAGAAAGAAAACAACGTATGAACTAATTAGTTTTCACGCTTTTTACGTGCTAAACCAAAGTTAGCAATTAAGCCTGAAATAGCAACCGCAATGGCACCAAATACGCTAGCTTCTTCGTTGTTGTTATCACCAGTTGTTGGTAATGAAGCACGGTATTCAGCACGAGTTGGCATCTTCTTAGCACCATCATTGATAGTTGCTGCTTCAGCATTAGCGTTATTCATCATCTTGTTTGTTGCAGCAGTATTTACTGTTGAAGCAGTAGTGCTTGATGGTGTTGTCAATGTGAAGCTATTACCCAATTCACGTGTATTAGTTACTGTGGTGATTGTGGTATCTTCAAGTGCTTGTAATTCTGCTTCAGCTTTTTGTAATGCAATCTTATCAATATTATTTTGATTTAATGCACTATCTAATTCCTTTTGTGCGTTTTGAAGATCTTGTTCAGCTTGATCAAGATCATCATTAGCACTATTCATCTTGTTTAAAGTTTCCTTTAATTTGTCTAAAGTTGCTTGGTCAGTTTGTAATTCTTGTTCGTCTTTACCCAAGATTGTTTCAGCATGTTGTAATTCTTCAGCAGTCTTGTGTGACAAGTTTACAGCAGTTGATAAGTTCTTTTCAGCGTTAGCAATATCGATCTTATCTTGTGCTAATGACTTCTTAATTTCTTGCATAGCAACTTGTTGAGCATGAGCATCTTCATCAGCAGAGTTGTAAGCATTTTGTGCATTCTTAAATGTATTAGCATCAACAACAGCCTTTTGCCGGTCAACGTTTAATACATCTTGTGCATGTTGTAATGCATTCATTGCTGTCCGGTTAGCCTTGATTGCTTCATCATATGCAGCCCGTGCACTTTGTAAGTTAGCAGCAGCTTGCTTAGACATGTTTTCAGCAGTTGATAATGCTTGTTGATCAGCTGCTTCTTGTTGCTTATCGTTAGCAATTGCATTGTTAAGTGTAGTAATGGTTACTTGTTCTTTCTTAGCATTAGCAACAGCAGTGTTGTAAGCAGCTTCGTCCTTCTGTAATTGGGCAACATTACCATCAGCTTTATCTTGGTCAATTGCATGTTGAGCCATTGCTGCAGCAGTGTTGTATTTAACTAAGTTATCATAAGCTACTTTCAAGCTGTTATTGTCAACCATTTCCTTTTGACGGTCGCGGTTTAAATCAGTTTGTGCTTGTGATACAGCATTCATAGCTGTGTTGTTAGCTTTGTTTGCTTCATGGTAAGCATCACGTGCTTGGCTTAAAGCTTCAGCAGCACCCTTAGACATGTTTTCAGCAGTTGATAAGTCTTTTTGATCGTTGTTAAGCTTTTGCTTATCAGCATCTAATGACTTCTTGCTTTCATCCATTGCCTTTTGTGCTTTAGCTTTGTTAACTTGATCTTGGTCGTACTTATTCTTAGCATTGTTGTAACTGTTTTGGTCAACAACTTGTTTTTGATGAGCTGCGTTCAAATCAGTTTGTGCTTGTGATACGGCACTCTTAGCTGTGTTGTTAGCTTTGTTTTCTTCGGCAACATTGTTCTTGTCGTTAGCAATGTTTTGTTTATCAGTATCAACCCGTTTAGTTTGATTACTGATCATGCCGTCAACTTTCTTAATGTCAGCACTGCTGCCAGCATTTGCTTGTGATGCGGCAATTTTTGCTTGGGCATCGCTAATATCACTTTTAGCTTTATTAACTAATTGGTTACTATTATTAACATTTTGTGTAGCATTAGTAACTTCAGTTTGGGCATCAGCAACATGTTGCTTTGCTTCAGCAACTTTAGCTGAATTAGTCTTTACTGTTTTTACTTGTTGAACAGTTTGTGTAGTGGTAGTTGCAGCATGTGCATGATTTACCATACCAACTGATGTAACTGCAGCAGCTGCACCAGCAATGGTGGCAATGTTCTTAACATTCTTTTCCATTTATCTCACCCTTTGTTATGTATTTTATAATTAAAATTAATTTATAATTAGTATTAAATAATTGCTA
>JAHLFS010000058.1 GCA_018883675.1 Candidatus Paralactobacillus gallistercoris
ATGGTTACCGGTTGAACCGAATAAGCAATACGGCATGACTTATTTTGATAATAATGGTCAAATGATTAAAAACCGTAGTTGTGAAATTGGTGGTCATTGGTATGTCTTTGATCAATATGGTGCTTATTTAACTGGTTGGCATAATTGGCATGGACAACGTTATTACTTTAATGATAACGGTCAATTAGCACGCAATCAGTTTGTGTGGTTACCAGTTGAACCAAATAATCAATATGGTATGACCTACTTTGATAATAACGGGCAAATGTATAAGAATGGTAAGTACAATATTGGTGGTCATTGGTACTTGTTCGATCAATATGGTGCTTACTTAACCGGTTGGCAAAATACCAATGGTCAAAAGTATTATTATGATAATAATGGTTGGATGGCAACCGGAATGACGAATATCAATGGTCATACTTACTTGTTTAACAATAATGGTGTTATGCAAACTGGTTGGCAACAACTAGGCTGGCATGAATACTTCTTCAATCGTGATACTGGGGCAATGAACACTGGTTGGAGCTGGGCCGATGGCCAATGGTTACACTTTGATAATAATGGTGTTTTTGACGGCTTTAATGAACGTGTTCTGGAATGGTTCTATGATCGCATTGGCCATTTAACATATTCGATGAGTGGTTCACGTAATGGCAGTGACGGTACGGCCGATTGTTCTGGTTCAATGACCCAAGCGATTGCTGATGCAGGTGGTGCCCGCCCAGCATATTTGTATAATACCGAAACCTTGCATAATTACTTGTTAGCAAGCGGCTATCATCTTGTTACTGAAAATGGTAGTTTCACACCACAATGGGGTGATGTCATTATTTGGGGTAAACGTGGTTCAAGTAGCGGTGCTGCGGGACATACGTTAGTCATAACTAATGACGGCCCTAATGCTAACTGTATTTCAACTTGCTACTATACTAATGGGCAAGCGGGTACAGCAGTCCAAGTGCTTAATTATAATTATTACTGGCATTTGGCCGGGTGCCCATACTATTACGTATATCGACAAGGTAATAAATATCGTAGTTAAAATAAAAACAAGCGTTGAGTTTTTCTCAACGCTTGTTTTTATTTTATTGATTATTTGTTTTCATCCATTTTACTGCGGTTTACCATAATGTGATCGATTAAACCATAATCCTTGGCTTCTTGAGCAGTCATATAGTTATCACGTTCTGTATCATGTTGGATGGTTTCAATGTCTTGTCCAGTTGCATCAGATAAAATCTTGTTCATCTTTTTACGTGTTTTCAAGATTTCTTCAGCAGCAATTTCAATTTCAGTTTGTTGTCCTTGGGCGCCACCTAAAGGTTGGTGAATTAAAACAGTGGCGTTTGGCAACGCAAACCGTTTACCTTTAGTACCTGCTGCTAATAATACACTCGCCATTGATGCTGCCATCCCGGTAGCAATGGTTTGAACATCAGCTTTAACAAAATTCATTGTATCCATGATTGCTAAACCGGAAGTAATAACCCCACCAGGTGAGTTAATGTAAAGATAAATATCTTTTTCAGAATCTTGAGCATCCAAGAAAAGTAATTGGGCAATAATTGCATTTGCCATATCATCATTGATTTCACCTGATAACATGATGATCCGGTCTTTTAATAACCGTGAATAAATATCATACGCACGTTCACCATGTGAGGTGTTTTCAATAACTGTAGGAATTAACATGTACGTATCCTCCTTACATGTAATTAACATGTTTTATAGTTAGTATAAACGCATGGTCAAAAAAGGTCAAATGAATTACTATTTTATGAAATTAATAATAATGCTTGCTTTTTAGTATGGTTATTGCTTATAATGTTAAACGTAAAATCAATGCGCGGTTAGTGTAATGGATCGCACGTGAGATTCCGGTTCTCAAAATCAGGGTTCGACTCCCTGGCTGCGCATCATTATCGTTTGACAGTCGCTTTTAGCGGCTGTTTTTTTATACAAAAAAACAAGGCAAAAATTGCCTTGTTTTTAATTTTATTATCTTAATCCTTCAGCCATTTCGTTTAAACGACGTAAGCGGTGATTAATTCCTGATTTAGAAATAGGACCGTTGGGGAGTAATTCCCCTAATTCTTTTAAAGAAACATCAGGATGAGCAAGCCGGGTTAAGGCAATTTCACGCAGTTTGGGTGGCAAATTATCTAAGCCAATTTGGTCACGTAGTAATTCAATGTTATCGATTTGGCGTTGGGCTGCATTAATGGTTTTATTCAAATTAGCAGTCTCACAGTTGACTAACCGATTAACTGAGTTGCGCATATCACGTACAATGCGAATATCTTCGAATTTAAACCGCGCATTAGTTGCCCCAATAATTTGCAAAAAATCCGCGATTTTTTCTGCTTCTTTTAAATAAACAAT
This sequence comes from Candidatus Paralactobacillus gallistercoris, assembly GCA_018883675.1. Taxonomy (GTDB): domain Bacteria; phylum Bacillota; class Bacilli; order Lactobacillales; family Lactobacillaceae; genus Paralactobacillus_A; species Paralactobacillus_A gallistercoris. The sequence goes on from JAHLFS010000058.1 coordinate 2,386, forward strand.
ATAACCACTACGTCGCTCGGTTTGATGAGCATTAAGACCAAAGTGATTCATAATTTTAGCAATGTCTTGACTATGCGATTCATACAATGAATAAATTTCTAAATGATAACGTGATGTTTCGGGATTGTTAATTGATCCACCCGCTAAAAAAGCGCCCCGTAGATACGAACGCATCTTTTGCTCAGAATGCATGATTTCATCGCAAATTTGCATATAAATGGTGAAACCATCCGGAGCAAGAATATTAAGATCATTTAAAATCTTATTAGTATCATGTTTTAAGCGAACAACATACTGGTTATTCTTTTTTAATTTCATTTTGCGCCGAACTAATAATTCGGCTTCTACTTGGTAAGTTTGCCGTAATAAACTATATAACCGCCGGGCAATAGTGGGGTTTTCCGTTTGCACATTTAATACAAACTGATGATTAACCAGGCTTAAACTTCCGTTCATGCGAATTAAAGCTGCTAATTCGGCACGAGCATGTTCACGATGTACCGGCAGCATAGTTAATTCTTTTTTAACGGTACTTGCATATGAAGCCAATGCGCTTGCCTCCTTAAAGTTTACGCCGGGCGCGTGCTTCTAAAGCTAAATTAACAATTTCAGTGGCAATTTTATCACCATTGTGAAAAATACCATGATCATGTAATGACAAAAAATCATTGGAAATTACCCGGCAACCTTGCCGACGTAAACCTTGAAAATCAGATTTAACGGGTTCAAGGTATTCGTTATATTTTTGACGATCCATGTAATTACTTGGAATCGGATGGTTATTGACTAAAACCGTGTTAATAAAATGATGCTGCAAGTGTTGGTTCAATACCCTTACATGATCAGCATCAGTAAAGTGTTCAGTTTCGCCCTTTTGCGTCATTAAATTACAAATGTAAATGACTTCTGCTTTTGTATTAATAACGGCTTGGCCAACATTATCAATCATTAAGTTCGGTAAAATACTGGTGAACAAGCTGCCTGGTCCTAAAACAATGGCATCCGCATTAATAATAGCATTAATGACTTCATTCATTGCTTTTGGATAAGGGTGGCGTTTGGTTGGGTGTGTTTCGGTAACCCATACGCGTTTAATTAATTTGCGCGCATGTGAAATCTCGGTTTCACCAGCTTTGGTGCTACCATCTTCGAATTCAGCATGTAATGTTAATGGCGTATTAGAAACAGGATAAACTTTACCGTCAACATGCATCATTTTGGATAACACTTGAATGGCGTCAAAAATACCACTTTTCATTTCAGCTAGTGCGGTAATAATTAAATTACCAATCGTATGTCCTGCTAAAAAAGCATCAGTTGATTCAAAACGGTATTGGAAAATTTCTAATGGTAATTGCGGTAAATCAGATAAAGCTACCAAAACATTCCGAATATCACCAGGTGGGACAACATTAATAAAGTTACGAATAATACCAGATGAGCCACCATCGTCAGCAACAGTTACAATTGCTGTAATGTCAACGTCTTTATCACGTAAACTGTTTAAAATAACTGGTAAACCAGTCCCACCACCAATGACTACCACTTTGGGGCGCCGGCGTTTAATGAGATGATAGTGGGAAGTGTATGCTACATCATCTTCCATACGAAACTCCTTTCTGTTGTCGTTATAGTAACATTTTTTAAATTATAACATTCCGGGTGTGTCTATCACAATAAAAAAGCGCCAGTGCCGCATGGGCATTGGCGTAGTAGTTACTAAACGCGTTGTTGAGCAACATCTTCTAAGAAACGTGCTACGTGGGTTTGGTAGTGATAAGGATTAATCCAAAAACTTTCAGCATGAACTGCGGAGGGAACAATCCATAAGCGCTTAGGACCAGCATTGTTGTTGTAATTAATTCGACTCATTTGGGTTGGCACATAAACATCACGTTCACCATGAATGAATAAAATTGGTCGGTGATTTTTTTGTAATTCACGTTCTGGAGCAACATCACGAAGGTAAAAGCCAAGTTTTTGTTTATTGATTAAACTTGCTAATTCAAGGAACGGATGTTTAGGTAAATGAAATTCAGTATTTAATAAATAACCCATTTCATCTTCAAGATTAGAATAACCGCAGTCAGCAATAATTGCTTTGACATTAGTTGGTAATTCTTCACCAGCGGTTAATTCAACCGTAGCGCCACCCATGCTAACGCCATGTAAAATAATTTCACAATTTTCGCCTAAGCGGGCAATAATGCGATAAATCCAATCAACATAATCAATACGATCAATCCAGCCAAAATTTAGATATTTACCACTACTCCGTCCCTGACCACGATCATCAGGAAGCAAAACATTATAGCCTAATTCGTTAAACATATGTGCAAAATTAGCCATTGTTTCTCCGGTTCCTTTATAACCATGAGAAACAATAACTGCTTTGTTGCTACCTGGTTTCGGTACCCACGTTGCTACCACTTTATTATGGGGATCATTAGCATGTAGTTGCCATGTTTCAATATCTTGTTGGTGTAACCAATCAACATAATGGTAATAGTCATTTTGGTACTTCATTTTATCAGCCGCTGGTTGCGGTACTTCAGCGACGCGTTGAAAAGCAAATTTATATAGCCATTTGGTAATGGCACAATCAAGAGCGCCTAAGGTAGTTACTGTTAAACCGGCATATTTTAAAAATTCTTTGACATCTTTTTCCATTTTCTCATCGCTTCCTTACTTAGTTAATGCTACGGTAATAATTTTAACTTGATAAGTTCCATTTGGTGCATTAACCGTTACAATTTCACCGGCATGATGTCCAATTATTGCTCGCGCTAAAGGAGCGTCATTGGCTAGTTTATGTTGTTCAAGATTAACTTCTGGATGTCCGACTAGTTGATAAGTAACTTGTTCATGATCATCTAAAAAGATAATAGTTACTGTTTTGCCAATATCAGCAATGCCATCATCTTGGGCATGCACAATTTCAGCATAACGTAATTGCTTGCCTAAGTAACGTAGCCGGCTTTCTAAATGTCGTAAATCATGTTTCGCAGCCGAATATTCGGCGTTTTCAGACAAATCACCTAGTGCCCGGGCGGCTTGTAATGCTTTGATTAAAGCAGGACGTGTTTTTTTAAGAGCATCAATTTGTTGATTAATTTGATCATAACCAGCTTGGGTCATTTTTTGATAATAAACCATGTTATGTTCCTATTCTAAATAAATTGTTTGTAAATCATTAAGCTCACGATCACTTAACTGTAAAGCGTCATTAAAATAATTATGCCAATTATGCCAACTATCTAAAACCGTGTTATTGATAATATCAAAATTCATTTGACCAATGCTTTCGTTATTCATTTGGTTAACCAAATTGCCAATATTGTCAGGGACATTAACTTGTTGGCGTAGTTGGTTAATATCGTCAAGCGTGTCGTTAATAATAACATTAGTTAGTAAGTAATCGTTTTTAATGGTTGCTAATGGTAGATTTAAGGCGTGTTCAATCATAATTGCAGCTACGCCGGTGCGATCTTTGCCTGCGGTACAATGAAAAATTACGGCCTGACCATCGGTATCATTAGCTAGTAAAGTTGTAAATAATTGGCGGTATGCTGCTAAAGCATGTGGATCAGTAACCATTTTGATATAAGTTTCATCTAGTGAAGTTAAGTGCGTATGGTTTTGATTAGCTTGTTGGCGTTCCCGAAAATGTTCCTTTATTTTTTGCCAAATTGCCAAGTTACGATCACATTCAAACGGATAAACAGGGGCTTGGATGTATTCGGCATTAGGAAGATACGGATCATGCATGGCGTTCACTTCGCTGTTACTGCGTAAATCAACGTTATAACGCACGCCATAGCTAGTTAAGTTATCAATATCTTTTTGTGTTAAAAAATGAAGTTCGCCGGCTCGTAATAATTTGTGCCACTTAATATGCCGGTGATCAACTGTTTCATAACCACCAAGTTCACGAAAGTTAATGCCTTCGTCTAAAGCAAGTAAACGTTGTGGTGTTAACATAACTTTTCCCCCTTATTGAATATTGTAATCGTTTTGGGAATTACTAGCATTATAAAGCTTAATTCGCTATAATTAGCATGATTTTATAAAGGAGGCTGTGCGTGTCAATGTCAACAGAACGCGTAATGAAAATTTTTAGTTTAAATAGTAATCGTCCCTTAGCGGAAAAAATTGCAAAAACGGTGGGTATCCCGTTAAGTAATGTAGGTGTTAACCACTTTGCCGATGGTGAAATTCAAATTGAAATTAATGAAAGTGTTCGGGGAGCGGATGTCTATGTCATTCAATCTGATTCACGTCCCGTTAATGAAAATTTCATGGAATTAATGATTATGATTGATGCGTTACGGCGGGCGAGTGCTGCTTCAATTACGGTAGTATTGCCATACTTTGGTTATGCCCGTGCTGATCATAAGAATCGTTCACGTGAACCAATTACCGCCAAAATGATTGCCAATATGATTGAAATGGATGGTGCTGATCGGGTGGTTACGCTTGATTTGCATACTGCGCAACTAGAAGGTTTCTTTGATATTCCCGTTGATAACTTACGTGCAATGCCATTATTAGCACTTTACTTCTTAGAAAATCATTTAACTGAAAATACCGTAGTGGTATCACCTGATCATGGTAGTGTAAAGGATGCGCGTAAATTAGCTGAAATGTTGCATTTACCAATTGCTATTACTGATCCGATTGATGGTGATATTGATGTCATTGGTGATGTTGATGGTAAAAATGCTATCATCATTGATGATATGATTGACACTGGTACGCGAATGGCTTCGACCGCAGCCGCATTGAAAGCACACGGTGCTAAGGAAATTTCCGCGGCTGCTACGCATGCTGTATTTTCAGAAGGCGTAGCCGCTAAACTTGAATCACCATTTATTAAACGTGTGGTGATTACTGATTCGATTAAAATTGCGCCTGAAAACCAATTAGATAAGCTAATCCAAATTAGCGTTGGTTCATTATTGGGGAAAGCAATTCGCAACATTCATGAAAATAAATCAGTTGGCGCTATTTTTGAAGCCGAAGCCGCTGAAGTTGAACATTATTAAAATAATTACGATTAAGAAAACGAGCTTGTAACCTAGTGTTACGGCTCGTTTTCCGTTATTGGTATGCTATAATAAACATAAATGTAAGCAGGGGGGAGCCGCTGATGGGATTAACACTAAATGCATGTATTTTATTGTTAAAAGAACATCATTTATTAAAAAGTAGTGCAATTCAAGACAAATTAAATATGGAAATGACTGATATTGCGTATGATTCACGTAAAATCGGTAAGCATGGTTTATTTTTCTGTAAGGGCGATGCTTTTCGTTCTGTATATTTAACTAATGCTAAGGAAAATGGGGCTATTACTTACGTTGCTGAAAAACCATATGTTGAAGGCAATGGCATGAATGCCTTAATTGTGGTGAATGTTCAAAAAGCAATGGCTATTTTGAGTGCCGCTTTTTATAACTATCCACAAGATGATTTATTCATTATTGCATATACTGGTACGAAAGGTAAGACGACATCATCTTACTTTACCAAGGGCATTTTAGATGGTGCTAATGATGATCATACGGCACTATTTTCAACTATTGACCGGGTTGTCGGCCCGAAACCACAACAACGGTTTAAATCTAATTTAACCACGCCAGAAAGTTTGGATTTATTCCACGATATGCGTGAGGCCGTTGATAATGGGATGACCCACTTAGTAATGGAAGTATCATCACAAGCATACTTACGGAACCGGGTTTTTGGATTGACTTATGATGTCGGCTTTTTCTTAAATATCACGCCTGATCATATTGGCGTTAATGAACATCCTAATTTTGCTAACTATTTGCATTGCAAAATGCAGTTATTAGCTAATGCCCGTAAATGTGTGATTAATGCGGAAACGGATCATTTTGATGAAGTTTATGCTGCTGCCACCACGACGACTAATCCTGATAGCATTTATTTGTATGCCCGGGCTGGTTTCCAACCAAAACGTGCTGATATTGATATTGACTTCCGGTTTACTAGCAATGAAGCTGATTTAATCACCAGCAACTTTACCATTACTACTGAAACCGCTAAAGCAAAACAATTACCAATTGCCGGTAATTATCAAATTAATTTGATTGGTGACTTTAATGAAAGCAACGCTACAGCAGCCATTATTGCCGCTGGTTTAGCTGGAGTTGGCCATGACATTGCGGCTAAACAAATTAAAAATGTGAAAGTGCCAGGCCGAATGGAATCAATGAACGTACCAGGTCATGGCCGGGTTTATGTTGATTATGCGCATAATTACGCCAGCATGAAAGTGTTACTTAACTTCTTACAACGGGAATATAATCATCCGAAATTAATTGTTGTCGTTGGTTCAACCGGTGATAAGGGGGAATCACGGCGCGCTGGTTTTGCCAAAGCACTAACAGAATACGCTTCCGTGGCTTACTTAACTACCGATGATCCTGGTTTTGAAGATCCAGCTGATATTGCTAAACAAATTGATAGTGGCATTGATCATAGCAAAGTAACTGTCAAAATTGAACTCGATCGTGCGCAAGCCATTCATGATGCAATTATGGCAAGTAAACCAGGCGATATTGTCGTTGTTGCTGGTAAAGGTGCTGATCCTTATCAAAAAATTCGTGGTATTGATACGCCATACCCAACTGATATGGTAATTGTTAAAGATATTGCGGCCGATTTGGCTGATAAATAATTATTAAGAGGATAACGATTATGAAAAATTTCTTTACAATCATTGGCGGCATGGGCACGATGGCGACAGAAAGCTATATTCATTTATTAAATGAACGCACTCATGCTCATAAAGATCAAGATTACTTAGATTATATTTTAGTTAATCATGCAACCATTCCGGACCGCACGGCCTATCTTCTTGATCACCAACAACCTAATTTTTTCCCTGATTTGTTGGCAGATATTAAACAACAAAGCTTATTACATCCTAACTTTATGGTAATGATTTGTAATACGGCACATTATTTTTATGAAGATTTACAAGCAGCAACGGATGTACCGCTGTTGCATATGCCTCATATTGCCATTAAGGAGTTAGCTAAACGTTATCCTAATGAAAAACGCATTGGCCTGATTGCCACAGAAGGTACTTTAGCAGATCATATTTATGATCATGAAATTGCTAACATTGGGGCCGAAGTTGTTACTGGCGATCATCATGTGCAGGAATTAGTAATGCGGTTAATTTATGGTTGCATTAAAGAAAAAGGCACGATGAATGCGGAATTGTACCATGAAATTTTACAAATCATGCATGATAGGTATGGTTGTAATGTAATTGTTTTGGGATGTACCGAATTGTCGTTTGCACAAGCTGCTGCGCCGGATCATCCTTATCATGTGATTGACGCCCAATCAATTATTGTTGATAAATCAATTGAGTTAGCGCAAGCTTTTCGTGAGGATAAAGCATACGCACAAAAACTAGTTAAAGAATTATTAAAGTAAGTCTAAAAAGCTTGTGGCTTAATGTCACAAGCTTTTTTCAAAACAATGGAGGAAGTTTTTCGTGAATAACTATGATGATCAACCACTTTACGATCAAATTGTTGCTAAATTGCAAGATCATATTGCCCTGCATATGCAATTGGGTGGCAAGTTGCCGGCTGAACGTAGAATAGCTGAATATTATCATGTTAGTCGCAGTACCATTCGCCAAGCTTTAGATGAATTAGAATCAATGGGTTTATTTGTCGTCGTGAAAATGGGGTATATGTTAGTGATATGAACCGGCCGGCCTTGGACTTTAATAATACATATAGTTTTGCTAAACAAGTCCAACATGAAGATGCTGTTCCCCATGTGCAGGTTATTTATTTTCATCATATTCTTGCTAATCGTTCGTTAGCTAGACAATTAGCAGTTGAAATTGGCACACCATTATATAAAATTAAACGAATTCGTTATGCTAATAATTGTCCGTTGATTGTTGAACGTAATTTTTTGATTAGTGAGTTGCTACCTGATTTAACTTCAGCATTAATTCATGATGTTTCTTTGTACCACATGATGCAGGCACATTATGGCATTCATATTGCTAATGTTGATGAAAAATTATCAGCATGCTTAGTAAGGGATGATAATGCCCATGATCTTAAAGTTAATAATCACACTGCTGCGCTTCGTTTCTTACGCACTGCTACTGATACCCAAGGACGGATCGTTGAATTTACGAACGGCATTGCCCGTGCTGATCGCTTTGTTTTGAATATTCATCATTCCAAATATGATTATTAAGGAGAGTATAATGACTTATTATCTTCATGCAGCAAAGTTCTTTTTAAAAAACCATACTGCTAATGGTGGTTATTTAACCATTACCGATGATGGTTGTTTTGGTGATTATCATCGTGATCCTTGGCAACCTGACGAACCGGTAGTTGATTATGGTGATTGTTGGATTGCTCCCGGATTAGTGGATACGCATATTCATGGTTTATTAGGGTATGATGTCATGGATAATGATGTTCATGGTTTACAAGTTATGAGTCGGGGATTATTACAAGCCGGTGTTACTTCATGGTTGCCGACTACTTTGACAGCTAGTAGTGCACGTTTAACGGCGGTTTGCCAAACCATTGCCACGCATCTTGATCAAATTGATGGTGCCAAAGTACAAGGTATTTATTTGGAAGGTCCTTATTTTACAGCGGAGCATAAGGGCGCACAAGATCCCCAATATTTACGTGATCCTGACTGGCATGAATTTCAACAATGGCAAATGGCTGCCCATGGCTTAATTAAAAAAATTGCCGTTGCGCCCGAACGTCAGCATGCCTGCTCTTTTGTTAAAAAAGTGGTGCGTAGTGGAGTAGTTGTTGCTTTAGGACATAGCAGTGCTACTTATGAACAAGCTCTTGCTTGTGTTGAAGCTGGTGCTAGTATGTTTACTCATACTTTCAACGGCATGCCCGAGTTTAAACATCGGCAACCAGGAATGGTGGGCGCGGCGCTAACCTTGCGTTTGGTTGATGACGAAATTATTTGTGATGGTCATCATAATGATCCCGCCGCCGTGCAGTTATTGCTTGACCATAAAGGACCCGAGCATACCGTTTTGGTAACTGATTGTATGCGCGCAGGAATGATGCCGGATGGTGATTATCTTCTTGGCGAATTGCCTGTTTATGTTAAAGATGGTATGGCTCGCCTTAAGAACGGCAATAATTTAGCTGGTAGTATTTTACAATTAAAAGATGCTGTTAAAAATATTGTCGACTGGAATATTGCGAGCGCGCAAGATGCAATCATGATGGCTAGTTATGTTCCGGCCAAAAGTGTTAACATTGATGATAAATGTGGCGTTATTTTACCAGGCCATGCCGCTGATTTTATCGTGCTGCGGCCTGATATGACACTACAAGCGACCTATTTAGATGGGATTAAACGTTACCCAACTTCATCTGAATAGGGACAAGTAAGGGAAAATTGAAATGAGATGTTTAGGATGAAATTAGATGAAAATGTTGTTGCTAATATTGGTGGTCATGAAATTAAGCAATTTACATTAATTAATGACCACCAAACACGCGTTGACGTGCTTAGTTGGGGTGCAACTTTACAACATTTTGAAGTTAATGAAGATGGTCATTTACAACCTTTAATTGTCAGCTACCCAACGGTGGCCGAATATGTTAGTGATCATTGGAAATTATGTAAAGCGGTTGGCCCGGTGGCCGGGCGGATTGCCGGTGCGACATTCACTTTGGCGGGACATCATTATCATTTACAACCTAATGAGAAAGGTAACTTATTACATAGTGGAACATATGGTTTCAGTAATATTAACTGGGAAGGACATATTGGCATTGATGATGATACCGCTAAAGTAGTATTACATCACCACTTTAACCCTCATGATGACGGCTTTCCGGGGCATGTTGCGGTTACCATGACTTATTCTTTGGATAACGCTAATCGTTTAACAATTACCTGGCAAGCACAAAGCGATGCGACTACCTTATTTAATCCAACGGTACATACATATTTTAATATTAATAATCCGGCTAATTTAAACGGTCAATTCTTACAAATTAATAGCCAATATCGCACAGCATTGCGTGATGATAAGGTGCCAACCGGGGTATTGACAGATGTAGCGGCAACACCTTTTGATTTTCGTCAAAAAGTTGCCTTACCTACTGCTTTGCAACGTTTGCATGCTCAAACTTCCCAAATACCATTTGATGATGCGTTTCAAGTAACATCTAATTTAACCCAACCAATTGCGATTTTAAGTACAGCTAAGCGACGGGTTAAAATTTTTTCGGATCGGAATGGCTTAGTAATGTTTACAGCTAATCCGCTCAGTGCTAGTGCACAAATGCAACATCACTTTAATGCAGTTGCTTTAGAAGCACAAACATTGCCAGATGCTATTCATCATGACGGTTTTGGTAATATTGTATTGCCAGCACATCATCAATATCAATGCGAAATTATTTATCAATATGAACGCATTTAAATAAAAACACGCATGAATTAATTCATGCGTGTTTTTATTTTTATAGTAACTTTTCTAATTCATCAAGGCGTTGAGCAAAAACAGCGAAGGCATCTTCTAAGTAATCAGCCTTTGTCATATCAACACCAGCTGCTTGCATAGTGCTGATAGCATCATGGGAACTACCCGATTTTAAGAAATTAATATATTTATCCCGTGCTTGTGGTTGGTAAGTGGAAATGCCATGTGCTAAAGTTGATGCGGCCGCAAAGCCAGTTGCATATTGATAAACGTAAAAATCACGATAAAAATGCGGAATGCGTGACCATTCTAAGGCAATTTCAGGATCGCGAGCAACACTTTCGCCGTAGTATTTAGCATTTAAATCGGCATAAAATTGGTTCATCACTTCAGCAGTTAAAGGCTTACCAGCTTGATCAGCTTCATGAATAAATTGTTCGAATTCAGCGAATTGGGTTTGCCGGAAAACGGTTCCCTTGAAACCATCAAGATAATAATTTAGAACATAAGCGCGGATTTTTGGATCAGTTTGCGTATCTAATAGATAGTTTGTCAAAATATTTTCGTTAGTTGTTGATGCGATTTCGGCAACAAAAATAGGATAATCACTATAGATGTAAGGTTGATTATGATTGGTGTACCAGCTATGCACACTATGACCGGTTTCATGAACTAATGTGTATAAGTTGTTCAAATTATCCTGCCAGTTTAAAAGCATAAATGGATTAGTATCATAACCACCACCGGAATAAGCGCCAGAACGTTTACCTTTATTTTCGACTACATCAATGTAACGATTATTAAAAATTTCTTTAACGTGTTCAAGGTAATCATCACCCATCACGGCAAGGGCTTTCAATGCTTCTTGTTGGGCGGTTTCATAAGTGTAAGTTAATGGGGGTTCACCCACTAAAGGAACATACATATCATACATATGTAATGTTGATACCTTTAAAACTTTTTTCCGTAAGGCAACATAACGATGTAGTAAGTCTAAATGCTTGTTCGTTGTGGTTACCAAAGTGTCATAAACACTAACGGGAATATGATTGCGATCCATTTCCGCCGTCCGTGAATCTGGATAATGATGGACTTTAGCGTCATAATTGTGTGCTTTAACATCACTAGCTAAGGTCATAGCTAAGGTGTGTTGAAACTGCCCATATGTTTGGTAAAGTGTTTGGAAAGCGTCCTTGCGCACTTGCCGCTTAGTTGATTCGATTAATTTGCCGTAAACACCATTAGATAGTTGTATTTGTTGGCCATCGGCGGTAGTTACGGTTCCAAATGTCATGTCGGTATCATTCAAAGTATCAAATGTATTTCGCGGTGCGTTAAAAATATCACTGGCGGCGGCTAGTAATGCTTCTTGATCAGCCGGTAATACGTGTGCGCTGTTAGCGGTAATTTCATTTAATAAATGTTGATAAATTTTTAATTGTGGTTCTTCATTAATAAAACGTTGTAGTTGGTTAGCATCAATGGCAATGATTTCTGGTTCCATAAATGCTAATTGACTATCAATTTGTGCAGCTAAACTATCGGCTTGCGCATTAAAGGCTTGATACTTGGTATTAGTAGTATCTTGATCAGCTTTTAAACTAGCATAAACGTAAACTTTTTCAAAAGTACGCATAGCTGCAAAAATAGTTTGTAAACCGTGCAATAAATCAGCCGCACTTTTACCAAGTGTACCTTTAACTTTTGCGGCATGGGTTGCTTGTTGTTTGGCTTTTTCAAAAGCGGTTTGCCAGGCTTCATCATTCGGAAAGATAGTAGTTAGATCCCATGTTTTGGCAGTGGGTACGTCTTGGCGTAGTGGTAATTTCGTTGTCAATGAGCAACACTCCTTTTTAGTTGTAAGAATACATTAAAAACATTGTAACATTTTTGTGATATTTCATTGATAAAATAAAGATAGTTATTAAAGATATAATATTTTGCATCGAATACATATATGAAAGGTACATTAAATGAAAACAAAAACAGTTAAGAATTTAGTAACGACCGGTTTTGTTGGTTTAGCCGGTGCTACTTTAATGGGAATGCAAACCAACACTGCTCATGCGGCTACTGTTAATTATAAAGATGGCGCAACGACCGTTTGGAGTAATCCTAATAATGGTCAACCAATTAAATATTTAACGGCCAATCAACAAGTAAATATTCAAAATACTCAACAAGTTAATGGGCAAACTTGGTGTCAAGTTGGTGCTAACGAATGGGTACCAGCAATTTATTTAAATACTACCCAATCAGCACCGCAACCAAGTCAAGCAATGACAATTACAGCTAATTATCAACAAGGTGCAACCACAATTTGGACAGCACCTATTAATGGTCAAGTTGCTGGTTATTTAGCATGTGGACAAACCGCCCAAGTGTTAGGACAACAACAAGTGGGTAACGAAACATACTATCACATTCAACAAGGTTGGGTGCCGGCACAATATGTTACCGTTAATGGTCATACCACTGCTGCTGTTACTTCACAAGCTGCACCAACTAGCGCTGTATCAGCAGCTAGTCAAGCCCCAGTTAAGGTAACTACAGCTAGTGCTGCTCATCAAAATACTAACGTTACTAGTCAGGCAGCACGTCCACAAGCAAACACTAATTATTCACAAAATTATCACCGGAATAATGTCGTTCAACAAGCTAACACTACCACTGCGCAAAGTTATGCGCAACGGCCACAAACAAATAATGCCAATGGCGTTGTTAGCCGTGCTACAGCATATTTAGGAACACCATACCAATGGGGCGGCAATCAACCTGGTGGTTTTGACTGTTCTGGTTTTGTTCAATATGTCTATGGCTTAGGAAATAACTACCGGACATCACAAGCACAAAGTACGATGGGACCAGCTGTTTCTGTTAATAGTTTACGGCCAGGTGATTTATGTTTCTGGGGACAACCGGGTAGTGCTTACCATGTTGGTATCTGGGTTGGTAATGGTCGCTATATTGCTGCTCCTGCACCAGGACAAAGCGTTTCGTACGGTTCGGCTCAATATTACACGCCAAGCTTTGGTATTCATATGAATCGTTAATAAAAAAAGCTCACAATCATAAAATTGTGAGCTTTTTTATTCTTCTTTTTTTCCCCGATAAACTAACTGAATAGAAAAAATTTCGGTATCTTTAGCTAGTTGGGTAATTTGTTGGGCCATTACTTCAGGCTTTTGCGGATAATTGGCACGAATCCAATCAAGCAATAAACCACTGCAGCCATAACTAAAAAACTTGGCATAAAAGGTTTTATTATTTGCACTAATTTTCTGCTGGGGATCAAACATTTGAAATAAGTGAATAAAACGTTGTTCGATAATGTATGAAAATTCCCGCATGAGGATACTTTGATCACTAGTTACAGTGTTGTAATATAATTTCGCGTTATTCTTAATTGCTTTAAGCATGCGGGTAACTTGCTGTTCCCAATTATCAAGTGATATTTGATTATCATCAAGATAGTAAAGGGCAGTTTGATGGTAAACCCATGCCAATAGCATATACTTATCATTAAAATGATAATAAAAGGTTTGTCGCTTAATCCCCACTTCACGAGTAATATCAGCAATACTAATTTTATTGAATGATTTAGTTTGGCATAGTTTAATTAAAGCATCGCATAGCGCGCGTTTGGTTTTTAAAGAATCACTCATATTATTACCTCGTATGTTTTTATTATTACTAATAAAGAAGGCTTTGGCAATGTTAACGATTGCTTTTTCATCGGATAATCACCTGGATGTTAATCGCGTTGCGGTAGATGATGTTGCGCAGGCGCAAGCAAAATACCTACGTGATCATCAAGTTGATTACTATATTAACACCGGTGATACTTTTAATGATTTTCATAAGACGTTACATTTTTTTGAAAAGTTACAATCTTTAGTTGGCTTACAAACACAAGTATACTTTATCGCTGGTAATCATGATATGCGGCATGGAGTTACTTATGATGAACTTAATCAATCCTTATCACCGTTATATATTAACCATCGTTTGATTACTATTCCACATACTAATTACGCTATTATTGGTAATAATGGTTGGTATGATTATAGTTTTGCAGATCAATTTTTAATGAAAAAAAGTGTTAGTTTTAAGCGTTGGAAGAAAGCGTTATGGTTTGACGGTATGATTAAGCAACCATTGTCAGATGCCCAACGCTTAGCCGTTGATTTAAATGATTTACGTAATAAGTTGACCTATGTGCGACAGCATCAGATGCAGGCGATTATTGCGACACATTTTGTGCCGCATCAAAATTTTATGATTTATGGCTATGATCGTCCCCAATGGGATATGATTAATGCGTATTTAGGTAGTCGGAAAACCGAAGCATTACTTAATGAATATCATGATGTCGTTAAAGTGGTTGCTTTTGGTCATTTGCATTTGCGCGATTATCAACAAATGATTGCTGATATTTTGTATATTCATCGTCCCGTTGGTTATCAGCGGGGGCGTTTAAATGAGTGGCAAAGCCATGATTTTATGACTGAATGGCGTAATACTCTTACTAAAATATATTTGCCCCAAAATTAGTGAAAAACTCTTGCAAAAATTTGTGAACCTTGTATAATGAATAATGTTCCAACGGAGGAGTAGCGAAGTGGCTAAACGCGGCGGACTGTAAATCCGCTCCTTCGGGTTCGGTGGTTCGAATCCACTCTCCTCCATTTTGCTAAGCTCTAGGCTGATTGCCTAGAGCTTTTTTATTTTTACTGTTTAAGTGTTAAATTAAATGTAATAAAAATAAATAAGGAGTTTTCAAGATGACAAACACTAAGCAACAAAGACTTTGGATATTACTTGGTGCATTGGCACCAATATGTTGGGGAATTTCTGGCGTTTTAGGCAAAGCCTTGTTTGATTTTCCACATATGACTCCCATTTTTTTAACACAATTACGGATGATTATTGGTGGTTGTGTTATCCTTTTAATTTCACTGTTATTGCATCATAACATATTTGCTGTGTGGCGCAATAAATACATGCTCCTTCAGTTAATTGCTTATAGTTTAATTGGTTTAATTCCTAATCAATTATGTTATTTTTTAGCAATTGACTATGGTGATGCTTCAATTGCGACAATTTTACAATTTGTTGGTCCGTTTTTCATTATGATTTATATGGCGATAGTTCATCATCAAATGCCACGACGCATTGAGATTATTTGTGCTTTGGTAGCATTCGCTGGAGTAGTCATAGTTGCAACTAATGGGAAATTAACGCATTTAACTATTAATATTGGTGTATTATTTTTTGGCTTATTATCAGCTGTTGGTGTATTAACTTGTACAGTAATACCACGCAGCCTTTTGAGCGAATATAATACTTTAGAAATTAGTGGTTGGGGCTTATTACTAGCTGGTATTTTTCTAGCAGTTATTCATCCGCACATACCATCTATTAGTTTAGATGTGATTAATGTTACTGATATATTTGCTGTAATTATTATTGGCACGGTAATTCCATTTTTAATTTATAATAATGCTTTACGACATATTGAACCTACTATTGTGAGTTTACTTGATGCTTTTGAACCAGTAATAGCAACAATCGGATCGGTTGTATTTTTAAAATTGACGATAAGTACAGCCGATATTATTGGTTCGCTTTTAATTATTTTGGCAGTAATTGGTTTGAACTTTCAACCTGAAGAAAATTAATAAAAAAAGCACTGGTTAACAACCAGTGCTTTTTTTATTAATTTTCTAGTGACTTGGTGAAGCATGCATATTGTGATGAATATTATCTTCAACGCATGTACCAGTATCTTCTTCGGCATCTTCTTCAGCAAAATCGAAGTGTTTAATTTCATACTTACTATTCTTAATATATTGTTTTTGGAAAGCGGTAAGTATAAATGGAATAATTAAAGCGATGATGAAGCAAATTACCAAGATAATTTGGAATGTTTTTGCTTCTTTACCAGGTAATGCTGATGATGGAATAAATGATACAACGAATGCAAAAATTGAAGTTAATGTACCGCAAACTCCACAAATTACTTTACCAATTGTACCGCCGGGAACATTGTAAGTTCGTTGTGCTTTTTTGTGTTTAAAGATTAAAACGAAGTATGCAATATACATGCAGAAGTAACATACTAAGTAAAGCAAAGTTGTTAATGTTGTCGCAACTAGGAATGAAATGTTACCTTTACCACCACCAAAGGTTAAAATTGCATCCCAAATTGTAACCATAACAGCTTGAACGGCTAAAATTACAACTGGTACACCATGCTTGTTCTTTTTACGTAATTGTTGTGGTAATAAACCATATTCAGTAGCAACTTGGATACCACGAGATGGTCCAACTACCCATGAACCGATTTCAGCAACAACCCCAAATACAATCATTAATACCAAAATATCTAACAACCATGTTAAATGTGGGTTGAAGTGGAATAATAATGTCTTAAATGTTTGATAAATACCACCGTTTAATGATAACGTCTTTTGAGGAATTACTGCAGCAACACTTAAACCACCGGCAGCATCAAGAACAATTGCTAATACAACTAACATGATAATTGCTAGCGGATAGTTTTTTTCCGCATTTTGTAATTCATTAACATGAGATGCTGAAGCTTCAACGCCAGTGAAAGCAAGAATAAATGTTGCAAAGATCGTTAAAGTACCCGCATTATGGAAGTTTGGGAATAATGCATGCCAACTGAACGAAATTTGTACGGGATTACCTTGTGCCAAATAAGTAATTGCTAATCCAAAGAATACAATTGAAGTTATAATAATGCCACCAACAAATCCCCATTGAGCAATTTTAGCAGTATACTTAGTTCCACCTAGTTGCAATAATGTAATTGTGCCAAATACAATTAACACTCCAAGGAACTTAAATAATGGATTGTTATTTAATGCTGGCCAATTAAATACATATGATAAAATCCCAATGATGAAATAACTCATTGTAACAAAGCCAACAGTGATTTGAAACCATTGGAAAAATACTGCAAAGAAACCTAATTTTTCGCTCCGCAGTGAGTGACTTACCCAACCAAAGACACCACCGTCTTCCCAGCCTTTAACACTAGCCATTTCGGCAGATACTAAAGCTGTTGGTAAAAACCAAAAGACACCACCTAAAATTGTGAAGAATACCGCAGCTAATTTAGAAGTAGCGAAACTTGGATATTCATACACTGTCATTACCATTGAAGCAGTGAGAGCGAAAAATCCAAACAATGTTAACACTTTGGTAGTACTGTTCTTTTTACTACTCATACCCTAAGACTCCTTTCCAAAGTTTTCTAAAAATACCAATGGGTATCTTCACTTATAAAATAACACTTTTTAAAAATGATTGCTAATATTTTTCATACTATATTCAAATATATAAATAAATGTGAACAAAAATAAAAATAAATGTTAAAATACATGGTAGCAAGGGCTTATAACGTGAATTAAGAGGTGGTAAAAATGAAGCAAAGTGATTTACATGATTTGCTTATTAAAGATTTTGATTACTACAAAGAAGGCAAAAATGCGCAATATATTCCTGCATTATCACAAGTTGATCCTAAGCAATTAGGTATTGCTTTATACAATTTACAAGCTAATGAGTTACAAACGTGTGGTATTCCTGAAAAAAGTGCTAATGTTCGTTTTGCTATTGAAAGTATTTCGAAAGTACCGGTTTTATTATTGGCAATTAATGATAATGGTTTAGATGGCGTATTTAGTCATGTTGATGCAGAACCAACTGGTTTTTCATTTAATTCGTTATTAAATATGCAAATTGAGCAACGTAAATATCCATTAAATCCATTTGTTAATCAAGGTGCGATTGTGGTTAATTCATTGTTGAAAGGTAAAAACAGTGATGAACGTTTCGCGCGTATTCTTGATTTTATGAAAGAAATTTTTAATGATAACGATATTACTTTGAATGAAGAAGTCTATCATTCTGAATCGAAGACAGGCGATATTAATCGTTCAATTGCTTATTATATGAAGGGCAATGGTATTTGGAATGGCGATGTTGAAGATGTTTTAGATTCATACTTTAAGCAATGCTCAGTTAATGTTAATGCAATTGACTTAGCTAATTTAGGCGCATTACTAGCTAATGGTGGAGTAGCACCATGGAATGGTAAACGCATTGTTTCAGAAGAAAGTGCCACAATTGTTAAATCACTAATGTTAACTGCCGGTTTATATGATGAATCAGGTGATTTTTCAATGCGCGTTGGTGTGCCAACTAAAAGTGGCGTTGGCGGTGGCTTAATGTCAGCCGTACCTGGTAAGTATGGTATTGGCATTTTTAGTCCCGCTATTGATAAGCCAGGTAATAGTGTTGCCGGTATGAAATTATTGCACGATGTCGTTCAAGAATTAAACATTGATATTTTTGCGTAAAAATTTTAGTTACTATATAAATAGGTGGTTTGATTTTATTTGTAAAATCAAACCACTTTTATTTAATATGCTTAATTTCATGTTGATGATGACGGTTATAAAATTTTTGTAAGCTGATAATCATTAATGCAATTCCTAAAGTAAGGATAATGCAAATTATTAAAATAATTTGATAAAGATGAGCTTGCTGAGGTGGTAATGCAGTTGACGGCATAAAGGTTACAACAAATGCTAATAATGAAGTACTCATTCCGCATAACCACAAAATAATCTTTCCCGTTTTACCACCGGGTACTGTATAAGTTCGCGGTGCGTGTGGGTAATTAAAAATCAACTTAAAGTAAGCAGCATACATTAATAAGTAACATAATAAATAAATTAATGCTGACAATGAGGTAGCAATTAAAAACGAAATATTACTTTTACCACCTGAAAAAGTTAATACTGCATCCCAAATAATAACAATTAAAGTTTGTAAAAGAATAATATTAACTGGCACGTCGTGTTTATTCTTTTTACGGAATACGGGAGGAAGCATGCCGTATTCTGTAGCGACTTGCATTCCGCGGGAAGGACCAACAATCCATGAACCAATGCTGCCAATTACCCCGAAAATAATTAAAATCACAAAAACATTAACCAACCATGTTAAGTGTTGGTTATAGTGTAAAATTAACATTTTTAAGGCTTGATAAATTCCACCATCTAGTGAAAGCTGTTGTTGAGGTACGACAATTGCGATACTTAAACCGCCAGCGGCATTTAAAATGATTGAAAGGATAATTAAAATAACCATTACTAGCGGATAATTTTTTTCAGGATTTTGTAATTCATCGATATGTGAAGCGGAAGATTCAATGCCACTAAATGCCAAAATAAAAGTAGCAAAAATAGCTAATGTGCCACTGTCATGAAAATTAGGTAGTAATTTGTGCCAACTAAATGAAATTTGCAAAGGATTACCTTGAATAACATATGCTATTGCCAATGCAAAAAAGACCAATGATACACCAATAATCCCGATGAAAAGACCATATTGCGCGATTTTGGCAGTATATTTTGTCCCACTTAATTGAATTACAGTAATAATGACAAATAGGACCATAACACTAGCAAATTTAAGACCTAAATTATTGTTTAGTTGCGGTATATTAAAGACATCAGCTAACATACCAACCACGAAATAACTCATCGTAATAAAGTCAACAGTTACTTGAAACCATTGGAAAAAGATGGCTAAAAAGCCGATTTTTTCATCGTTGAAGGCATGCCCAACCCAGCCAAAGACACCGCCAGTACTCCAGCCTTTAACACTGGCCATTTCGGCAGCAATTAAAGCGGTAGGTAACAACCAAAAAAGCCCACCAAAAACGGTAAAAAAGATAACTGCTAATTTAGCTGTTGCAAAACCAGCGTATTCATAAATTGTCATTACCATTGAAGCAGTTAGCGAAAAGAAACCAAATAATGTTAGAATTTGTTTACCATTATGCACATTATTTTGCATGCGAAAGTCCCTTTCTTAAATAAACATTCCTATATAACAGCATAGTCATAAATCGTGAAAATTCATAAAAAGCACACTTATTACCATAAATATTATAAAAAACATTGACGTCAGAAAGCTAAAATAGTAAACTTATTCCTGGTATTTGTTAAGATAGTTATTTACTCGGGTTGGTTTAGTTAAAAAAAGAACCGCCTGGATGTGTGGACTTACAATTACAAAAATGAAGAAGGGAGGACCAAATAGATGCCAACAATTAATCAATTGGTACGTCAAGGTCGTAAAACAAAGACAACCAAGTCAAACTCACCAGCTTTGAACTTTGGTTACAACAGTATGAAGAAAACTTTAACTAATAATCCTGCTCCGCAAAAGCGTGGGGTTGCTACTCGTGTCGGCACAATGACACCTAAGAAGCCTAACTCAGCTTTGCGTAAGTATGCCCGTGTACGGTTATCTAACTTAGTTGAAGTTACTGCTTACATTCCTGGTATTGGTCACAACTTACAAGAACACAGCGTTGTTTTAATTCGTGGTGGTCGTGTAAAGGACTTGCCTGGTGTTCGTTACCATATTATTCGTGGTGCGCTTGATACTGCCGGTGTTGATGGTCGTATGCAAGGTCGTTCCAAGTATGGTGCAAAGCGTCCTAAGAAGAAATAATTAAATAAATAACATATTTTTATAGGAGGTCAACGAGATGCCAAGAAAAGGTGCTGTGGCAAAACGTGATGTTTTACCTGATCCAATTTACAACTCTAAATTGGTGACACGTTTGATCAACAACTTGATGGTTGATGGTAAGCGTGGGGTTGCATCAACAATTTTATATAACGCATTTGATATTATTAAGGAACAAACTGGTAAGGATCCATTGGAAGTCTTCGAAGAAGCAATGAAGAACGTTATGCCAGTCTTAGAAGTACGTGCTCGTCGTATCGGTGGTGCTAACTACCAAGTTCCAATCGAGGTTCGTCCTGAACGTCGTACAACTTTAGGTTTACGTTGGATCACACAATATGCACGTTTACGTGGTGAACACACTATGGATGAACGTTTAGCACGTGAAATCATGGATGCAGCTAACAATACTGGTGCAGCTGTTAAGAAACGTGAAGATACACACAAGATGGCTGACGCTAACCGTGCATTCGCACATTATCGTTGGTAATATCAATGAGCTATTATATATTTGCCTGGCGAATGTATAGTAGCTATTTTTAAAAAATAAAATAAAAAAAGGGGTACAGTTCATGGCAAACAAACGTGAATTTCCATTAGAAAAAACCCGTAACATCGGGATCATGGCTCACATTGACGCTGGTAAAACAACAACCACTGAACGTATCTTGTACTATACTGGTAAAATCCATAAAATTGGTGAAACCCACGATGGTGCTTCACAAATGGACTGGATGGCACAAGAACAAGAACGTGGTATCACAATCACATCTGCTGCTACTACTGCGCAATGGAAAGACCACCGTATTAACATCATCGACACCCCAGGACACGTTGACTTCACTATCGAAGTTGAACGTTCATTGCGTGTCTTAGACGGTGCGATTACTGTTTTGGATGGTCAATCAGGTGTTGAACCACAAACTGAAAACGTATGGCGCCAAGCTACTACTTACGGCGTTCCACGGATCGTTTTCGTTAACAAGATGGATAAGATGGGTGCTGACTTTGATTACTCAGTGCAAACATTGCATGATCGTTTGGAAGCAAATGCCCATGCTATCCAAATGCCAATTGGTGCTGAAGATAACTTCGAAGGTGTTATCGACTTAATCGAAATGAAAGCCGACTTATACGACGAAGATGAATTAGGTACTAAGTGGGATACAGTTGATATTCCTGAAGAATACCGTGCTGAAGCTGAAAAACGGCGCGCTGACTTAATTGAAGCCGTTGCCGATGTTGATGATGACATCATGGAAAAATACTTAGGCGGCGAAGACATCACTAATGATGAATTACGTGCAGCTATCCGTAAAGCAACGATTAACTTAGACTTCTACCCAGTCTTAGCTGGTTCAGCTTTCAAGAACAAGGGTGTTCAAATGTTATTGGATGCTGTTATTGACTACTTACCATCACCATTGGAAGTTCGTCCATACAACGCAACTGATCCTGAAACTGGTGATAAAGTTGAATTAACAGCTGGCGATAACAAACCATTTGCAGCTTTAGCATTTAAAGTTGCAACAGACCCATTCGTTGGACGTTTAACTTACATCCGGGTATACTCAGGTACTTTACAATCTGGTTCATACGTATTAAACGCATCCAAGAATACGCGTGAACGGATTGGTCGTTTGTTACAAATGCATTCTAACCACCGTAAAGAAATTCCTGAAGTATTCTCTGGTGATATTGCTGCTGCAATCGGTTTGAAGAATACCACAACTGGTGACTCATTAACTGACGTAGATCATCCATTGATTTTGGAATCATTAGAAATTCCTGAACCAGTTATTCAAGTTTCTATTGAACCAGATTCAAAAGAAGACCGTGATAAGTTAGACAATGCGTTACAAAAATTATCCGAAGAAGACCCAACTTTCCGGGCAGAAACCAACCCAGAAACAGGCGAAACGTTAATTGCTGGTATGGGTGAATTACACTTGGATATCATGGTTGACCGGATGAAGCGTGAATTCCACGTTTCCGCTAAGGTTGGCGCTCCACAAGTTGCTTACCGTGAAACATTTACTAAGCAAGCATCTGCTCAAGGTAAATTCGTACGGCAATCTGGTGGTAAAGGTCAATACGGTGATGTTTGGATCGAATTCACACCAAACGAAGAAGGTAAAGGCTTCGAATTTGAAGATGCCATCGTTGGTGGTGTCGTTCCACGTGAATACATTCCAGCAGTTGAACAAGGCTTGAAAGAAGCTATGGAAAACGGCGTCTTAGCTGGTTACCCATTAATTGACATCAAAGCTAAGTTATACGATGGTTCTTACCACGAAGTTGACTCTTCAGAAGCCGCATTTAAAGTTGCTGCTTCATTAGCATTAAAGAATGCTGCTAAGAACGCTGGCGCAGTTATTTTGGAACCAATCATGCGGGTCGAAGTAGTTGCTCCAGAAGAATACCTTGGCGATGTCATGGGTTCCGTAACAGCACGGCGTGGTCGTGTTGAAGGTATGGAAGCTCGTGGTAATGCGCAAATGATTAACGCGATGGTACCATTAGCAGAAATGTTTGGTTACGCAACAACCTTACGTTCATCAACTCAAGGTCGTGGTACTTTCACAATGACATTTGACCACTACGAACCAGTGCCAAAGAGCATTCAAGAAGAAATTATTAAGAAGAACGGCGGTTCTGCTGAATAATTAATGAATAAATAATTAAAAGCAGTTATCCTTAATTGGATAACTGCTTTTTTGTTTATCAAAATGTGATCCTTAGTTGAATCATGGTGCGAGCAGGTTGCAAGCAAGTGTTAAAATTTCTTATAATATTATTTGTTGTGTACTTAACAGTAATGATTAATAATGCCATGATAATAAGTTTTACTTGGTATATTTACTTTTAATTTAGTACGCTAAAATTTTGATTATGTAATATTAATAATGATAAAAACATAATTCACCGAAAAGAGGAGCGACTGGTAAATGAATGATGAACCAGAAACACAAACGAAACGTTCACACTTTAATGATTTGAGCGATATTCTTGCCGTATTACGGCGGCGCAGTAATTTAATTGTGTGGACAACAGTAATTATTACGGTCTTATCTTTAGTAGTTTCCTTATTCTTAATTACACCGAAATACAGTTCAACTACCGAAATTTTAGTTAATCGCAAACAAGATAATACTGACATGGCTAATGGTGCACAAATTCAAACCGATGTGCAAATGATTAGTACTTATAAAGATATTATTACTAGTCCGGCTATCTTAGATGAAGTTAGTCAAAAAATCGCCTATCAAGGTCATCACTTAACACCGGGCGAATTAAAGAATGATATTAGCATTTCTAGTCAACAAAATTCCCAAGTCTTTTCATTACAAGTAAAGTCAAATAATCCAGAACTTTCCGCTGCTATTGCGAACACCACGGCGCAAGTCTTTAAACGTCGGGTTAAGAACATTATGAGTGTTAATAATGTTTCGATCTTGTCAAAAGCAATTAGCAATCCACATCCAGTTTCACCACGGGTATTATTAAACACGGTAATTGGCTTAGTGGTTGGTTTATTACTTGGCTTAATTATGGCTTTCTTATTTAATAGTTTGGATCGTACGGTTGATAATGAAAGCTTTATTACCGACGTGGTTGGTTTAAATGATTTAGGAACCATTAACGAAATTCCAGCTAATAAAATTAAAAATGAAATTATGCAACAACATCATGTGCATAGCCATAGTAATGCACATCCTAATTCACATCGGAGGGTTTAGGCAATGGCTATTTTGGATATCTTTACAAAACGGAAAACAAAATTAGATGAAAACTCAATGAAATACGGGGTTGCTTTAATTACCGCCTCAGAACCGCATTCAGCAATTGCCGAACAATACCGGACGATTAGAACAAATATTCAGTTTTCATTTATTAATAAGAGTTTTAAAACATTAGCGTTTACTTCTTCCAATCCATCAGAAGGCAAGTCAACTGTTAGTGCTAACATGGCTGTTTCTTGGGCTGAAGAAGGGAAAAAAGTTTTATTAGTTGATGCTGATTTACGGCGGCCAACGATGCACCATACGTTTAATGTACCGAATAATAAAGGGTTAACAACCATTATTACTTCGCGTGAATCAGTTGATTTAAATAATGTGGTACATACTACTTATATTCCTAATTTAAGTATTTTAACCAGTGGTCCAATGCCACCAAACCCAGCTGAATTACTTGGTTCCCGCCGGATGGGTGAATTATTAGATTTCTTAAGTGATCATTATGATTTAATTATTCTTGATATGCCACCGGTTAATACGGTTACTGATGCCCAAGTACTGGGGGCTAAAGTTGATGGCGTGATTATGGTAATTCCTCAAGGCATTGCGAATAAGGATGCCGTTGTCCGGGCTAGCAACTTGTTAAAACGCGTTAAGGCTAATATTATTGGCGCGATCATGAACCGGGTAACAGCCAAAGAATCTGGTGGTTATTACGGTGGCTACTACGGTGGTTATTACGGTGGCTACTATGGTACAAGTGATGCTGATAAACAGCATAAGCAAAAGAAGAGTAAGCGCGTATGATTGATTTACACTCACATATTTTGCCCGGTGTTGATGATGGTTCGCCTGATATGGAGCATTCATTAGCGTTAGCCCAAGTGGCAGTTGATAACGGCATTACGCATACTTTATTAACACCGCACCATATGGATGGCAAGTATACCAATCATAAGGTCGATGTGATTCGCAAAACCCAACTTTTTCAAGCCGAATTAACGCGCCATAATATCCCGTTAACGGTGTTTCCGTGTCAGGAAGTTCACTTGACGGGTGATCTAATTCAAGCCATTGATGCGGATGATATCTTGTTTGCTGACGAAGGCAATCATTATTTGATGTTAGAATTACCGCATTCGCACGTGCCGACTTATTTTATGGATGATATTTTGCCAGAATTAGAAGCGCGGCGGATTGTGCCAGTTATTGTTCATCCTGAACGTAATCAAGGCATTCAAGCCAACCCGGATTTATTGTATGAATTGGTTGAAAACGGGTGCTTAACCCAGTTAACTGCCAGCAGTTATCTTGATATTTTTGGCAAACATGTTACGGAATTAACACAACAAATTATTGATGCCGGTTTAGGTGCGGTTTTTTCATCAGATGCGCATAATTTAAAAGGACGTAATTTCCGCATGCAAGCGGCTTTTGATAAATTAACACAGCAAAATGGCTTAGCCAAAACCCAATGGATGCAAGCTAATGCGAAGCACATTATTAATGGCGAAGAAGTTACGTTGACTAACTTTACTAAAGTTGGGGCAAAGAAGAAAAAGAAGCACTTTTGGTTCTTCTAAATTTTATGAAAAAAGAAAGGTAGTTACATATGAGTAAAGTTTTGATTACCGGTGGTGCGGGTTTTATTGGTTCTAATTTAGCCGATCGTTTAATTAAGGATAACGATCAAATCGTAATTGTCGATGATTTTTCGATGGGCTTACGGGAAAATATTCCTGACTCCCAATTAATTACGACTTATCAAGCGAATATTACTGATAAAGTGTTTATGAAAGACTTATTACTAAGTGAACACTTTGATTACATTTATATGTTTGCGGGCATTGCGAGTGTGGCTGATTCAGTTGAACGACCGTATGAAACGCACCAAACTAATCAAGAAGCTAATGTTTACTTATTAGAAGTGCTTCGTAAGTATCATTTACCAGTGAAAAAAGTATTATTTGCGTCATCAGCAGCCGTTTATGGCAATGATCCGCACTTACCAAAACTGGAAACAAGTACGATTGATCCATTAACACCGTATGCGATTGATAAATTTGCGACGGAACGTTATTTGATGGATTACGGGCGCTTGTACAATATTCCGACCGTGGCTACCCGTTTCTTTAATATTTATGGACCTAAACAAAACCCATCTTCACCATATTCAGGAGTATTATCAATTATTAGTGATTGCATCAAGCAAGGTAAAACTTTTAATTTGTATGGCGATGGGCAACAAGTGCGTGATTTTGTTTATATTGATGACGTTATTGACGCATTGCTTTTATTAACCAAAGAATCCGATATTAATCATGAAGTATTTAATGTTGCTGCTGGCGTAGGAACTACTTTGAACGACGTTATTCGGGCTTATGAACATGCCGCTGGTAAAAACTTAGCCGTTAATTATTTACCAGAACGGGTGGGTGATATTAAATACTCATATGCCGACATTACTAAATTACGGCAGTTAGGCTTTAAGCCAAAATACAATATTGAATCAGGTATTGCTAAATACTGGCAATATATTAATCAAAAATAATAGAAGGCAATTATTTTGAAGAAACAAACCAAGGACATTAAATATTCTTTTGAACAAAAATTAACGCACCCATTAACCAGTGATTATCTACCGTTAAAACGGGTGCTTGACGTTATTGCCGCAAGTGGGTTATTTACCATTACGTCGCCAGTTATCTTGTTATTTGCATTATTAATTCGTTTAGAAACGCCCGGCAGTCCGGTTTATCGGCAAGAACGGGTAGGTTTAATGGGCAAGCGGTTCGTTATTGCCAAGTTGCGTTCCATGTATAACGATGCTGAAAAGCATAGTGGAGCCGTGTGGGCAGCGAAGAACGATGCACGGGTAACTAAAGTTGGTAAATTTATTCGAAAAACCCGGATTGATGAATTACCACAACTACTGAATGTAATTAAAGGAGAAATGAGCATGATTGGTCCGCGTCCAGAACGGCCTAACCTTACGGAACAATTTAGCCATGATGTACCTGGTTTTGAACAACGTTTGGTGGTTAAACCCGGTTTAAGTGGTTATGCCCAGGTTCATGGTGGTTATGACGTAACTCCTGCCGAAAAATACCAAATGGATCAACACTATATTGAAAACTTTGGTTTCTGGGAAGATTTTAAGATTGTTTTTGAAACCATTCGGGTAGTGTTAACAGGGGATGGCGCACGTTAATGGAAAAAGTATCGGTTTTAATGTCCGTTTATCGCAATGAAAAAGCACCTTACTTGCGTAAGGCAATTCAAAGTATGTTGACGCAAACAGTTATGCCAGCTGAAATTGTTATCGTGGCAGATGGACCGTTAACATCTGCTTTGGAAAAAGTACTGCAAGATTACCAATGTCAATATCCTGATATTTTTAGTATTTATTATTTAGCGCAAAATCATGGCTTAGCTTATGCGTTAGCGTATGGTTTACAACGGTGTAAGTGTAATTTAGTTGCGCGGATGGATACGGATGATATTGCCGTTCCGCAACGGTTAGCTTGGTCTTTACAAGCAATGGCTGCGCATCATTATGATATTTATGGCGGACAAACGGCTGAATTTGATGGCAATGAAAATAATATTATTGCTCATCGAACGGTGCCACTTAAACAAGCTGACATTATGCGTTTTGCTCATCGTCGTAATCCAATGAATCACATGAGTGTCATGTATCGGCGCGATAAGATTCTTAAAATTGGCAATTATCGCTCCTTTAATGGCTTTGAAGATTATGATTTATGGGTGCGTGCCTTGCAAGCGGGTTATCAATTTGGTAATGATAACCGCGTTTTTGTATATGTGCGGGCCGGTAAAGAGATGATGGCGCGTCGAGGTGGTCTTGATTATTTAAAACGGAATATCAAGATGCGTTTTCTTTTTTATAAAGAACATTTCTATGACTGGCAAGACTTATTGATAACTACTTTAGGTATTAGTGTTACTAATCTGATGCCTGAAAAATTACGCTACTTGATTTACTACAAGTTGTTGCGTAAATAGGAACATGTAATGGAGAGATGAAACCATGAGCCTGTTTATTACTTTATTTATTATTTTAGCTTGTTTATCATTAATTGATTTTTTATCAGAACATAACTACGGTTTATTTATTTCAACAGTTATTCTCGCGGTTATTGCTGGTGTTCGTTATAATGTCGGTTATGATTATGGCACTTATTATCAATTTTATTTAACTGGCAATCACAGTTTTGAAAAAGGCTATGTCTTGTTAAATAATCTGGCTCATTATTTTCATCTTAGTTTCTTTACATTTGAATTACTTTTTTCGTTACTAACGATGGGTTTATTGTTTATTTTCCTGAGAAAATATGTAAGACCTGGTTTAGGTAACTTGTGCTTATTGTATTATTTTGCGCGCTTCTATTGGGTACGTGATTTAGGGCAGATTAGATCTTCATTGGCAGCTGTTATTTGTTTATTTGCCATTAAATATATTAGTGAAAAACGTTTACTGCCATTTTTAATAATTACTTGTATTGCCGAAAGCATTCATAAAGGTTCGTTTATTATTATTGCTGCTTATTTAATGGCTAATTACTTTAATAAACATATTAATTATTTCAAAACCATTACGTATTTATTACTAGCTTACATGGTGGGACTATTTTTGAAAGCTTCGCCTGCATTAGTAAGTAAACTTACTAATGGTAGTGCTTATGTTACAGCTTCTGTTTATACCGAAAATTCATCGGCTAGTATTATCACTTTAATAATTCAAATCATTGTTATCTTGCTATATGTTTGGATTAGAATGCGTCAAGGTAAGCAACATAGTAAGTTTATGGATGCAGTTGCTAATGTTTATTTAACAGGAACATTAATTGCTTTAACGCTTATTGGTTATAAAACATTAGGCTATCGTTTAGATACTTTATTAAACACCACTGAAATATTAATGGTACCGTATATTATTGATAAGTTCTTCAGTAATAAAATTATTGTTGTGCTTATTAACATTGCTGCAAGTGCTATTGTTTTATATATGATTATGTTTTCAGATAATTCTTATTTGAACTTTATTCCGTTTACTACGGTATTTACACCAATTAAATAATTAAGGGGAACAGGAATGCTATCGTATACAACCGTTATTGTGACTTTTAATCGAAAAAAGGCGATTCGTAATGCTTTATTAAAGCAATTTAAACAAACTTATCCAGCACAGAAAATTATTGTTGTTGATAATGCTTCAACCGATGGTACGTATGAATATATTGAAGATATTATTAATGATAATCAGGATAAGGTACGCTACTTAAAATTAAAAGAAAATTTAGGTGGTTCTGGCGGTTTTTATTATGGTATGAAAGCGGCATTGCAAGAAAATACTGATTTAATTGCTATTTCAGATGATGATGCTTCATATGATAAGGATTATTTTGAAAAAATTATTCATGTTGCTGAACAAAAACCTAAGACAATGGCCTTTTGTGGAGCAATGTATCGGAATGATAAATTAGAACCAATGACTGCTAAGTTTTTAGTTAACGAAAATACACTGCGTTTTCGTCCAGCAACTGCAAATGATTATCATCATGGTAATTTTTATGTTGATGTTTGGTCATTTGTTGGTCCTGTTTTTCGTACTAAGATGATTCAAGAAATTGGCTTACCGCTTAAAGATTTCTTTATCTGGTTTGATGATTCGGAATATTCAATTCGCATGCACAACCATGGTTATCGTTATTGTGTTGTTCCTGATGCCAAAATTCATTTATATACTGATGCGCAATTAGCAGTTGCGCCACTTTGGAAAAAGTATTATGGTTTCAGAAATGAAATTTATTCAATAAATAAATATGGTAAGGGTCTTAGCGCTAAATTATATCCATATTTTATGTTAATTAAAAAGTATGGGGCCGTTATTTTACGAAAAAATGAGTATCAAGGTATTCGAACTAAAGCATTTAAAATTTTTGCCAAGGCATTTATTGATGGTGAACGTGGTAAATTAGGTAAGACTATCGATCCTATTAAGAGTAAGTAATATGAAAATCTGTTATATTATCACCACTACTACGAATTGTGGTCCAGTTAATGTTTTATATAATTTATTAGTAAATTATCATCAACTTAATAGTTTTGAACCAATTATCATAACATTGAAACCAGATGATGCTAATAAATCGCGACGTCAAGATTTTGAAGCATTAGGCATTAAAGTATATGAATTTAAAAAAGGAATTCATGAAAAACAAGATATTTTTAAATTCATTGTTCAAAATAACTTTGATGTTATTCATTCGCATGGTTTAATTCCTGACATAATTAATAGTTATGTCCAGAAGAAAGAAGATAAACCACGCTTTCATATTACCACCTTGCATAATTATCCTTTTGAGGATTATCCGCAACGTAAGGGTAAATTATTAGGTAATGCGATGGCTTATTTGCATTTACGTGCTATTAAAACCTTATATAAGGTAGCTTGTTCTAAGGCAATTGCTCAACGTTTTGCCATGATTGGCGTTAAAACGGATGTTATTCAAAACGGGATTATCTTTAGTAATAATTTTGTAGGTAAATCACAAATATCATCAAACCATCCTATTTTTCTTTATCTTGGACGTATTCATGCTCGCAAGAATGTGCTATTTTTAGTTAATTATTTTAAAAAGCATCCTGATTATGAATTTTGGATTGTTGGTGATGGTGCTGAATATGAAAACATTAAACATGCAGCATCGGATGCTAATAATATCAAGGTTCTTGGTAAAACCAATCATCCTAACGACATGTATCAGAAAGCCGATTACTATATTTCTGCATCTAAATCAGAAGGATTACCCTTATCAGTTTTAGAAGCATTATCATTTGGTTTGCCATGTATATTATCTGACATTGCTCCGCATGCGGAAATCATTACTAATGATAAATTAGGCGAATTATTTATTAATAATGATGAAACTAGTTTAAATCAAGCGATTACCAAAGTACTAACTACTAAGTATGATGGTAAGCAGATTTATGAGATGACTAAGGATAAATTTAGTTCGGATACTATGATGAATAAATATTATTTATTATATGAAAATAAAATACTTAGGAGAAAAGCATAATGAGTTTTGTAAAAAAAGTTGCTCAATCAATTTTAAATTTTGAACAATATTCAAAACCGATTTCTAAGAAAAAATATTTTTTAAATAATTCTAAAAATCAAAAGACATTATTAATTGTTTTAGCAGGGTATAAAACGGAGCTTTGGGACAATGTATTTGGACGTTTAGAAAAATATAGTCCTGATAATATTGATATTTGTTTGGTTTCAAGTGGTGTATATAAGGAACATTTAAATGATCTTGCTAAGAAAAATAAATGGTCATATTTAAGCATTAAAAGAAATAACATTAATTTAGCACAAAATACAGCCATTTCATTGTTTCCACATGCTCAAAACATTATGAAAATGGATGAAGATATTTTTGTAACTGAAAATACTATTCAAAATTTGATTGATGATTTCGAAAAAATAAAAAAAGAATCTCGTTATGATGTAGGTACTATTTCTCCACTCATTAATTTAAATGGTTACTCATATCTTCGTTTATTAGAATTGTTCGATAAAGTAGATGTTTATGAAAAATTATTTGGTAGAGCAAAGTTTGGCGGAAAGGATAAACCTATTGAAAATTCTGTCGAAGTGGCGCGATTTATGTGGGGGGTACGACAACTATCTGCCAAGTATTGATGAAATGAATAAGAAGTTGTCGGCTAATAAAGATATCAGTTATACTTTGTGTCCGATTCGTCTAACTATTGGTTTATTTATGATGTCTCGTGATTTTTGGAAAGAAATGAAGATGTATAAAGTAAGACGTTTTTTGAATGATTTTGGTAAAGACGAACGTCAAATTAATGTGGAATCTATTTTAAATTCCAAGGCAATGGTTATTGATGAACGATGTGTAGTTGGACATTTTTCATTTCATTATCAGAATGATGAAATGGTTAAAATGTATCGTCAACATCCAGAATATTTTAAAATGTAAGGCTTTAAATTATGATTATTTCACATGATCAACTAAAAAAGTTACAACAAGTTGAATTACAAGCTTTAATTAAATTCGATCAAATATGTCGTAAATATGATATTCCTTATACTTTATTTGGTGGTACTTTAATTGGAGCAGTTCGCCATCATGGCTTTATTCCGTGGGATGATGATGTTGATGTATTATTAACACGGCAAAATTTTGAAAAATTACGTCGTATTCCCGCTCAAGAATGGGGCGATGATTACTTTTATCAATCGCATTATACCGATCATAATTACCGTTATTCTTATGATAAGTTACGCGTTAATCATACTTATTTTGGTGAAGAAGCATTAATTGGCACTGGTATTAAAAATAACGGTGTTTTTGTTGATATTTTTCCTGCTGATAAAGTTTCTAAAGATTATCGTTATCAACTACAAGTGATTGAATTTATGATATGTCGGTTATTATTTATGGCTAAATACATTAATATTAATTATCGACATGGTTTTGAAAAAAAAGTCGCTCAGCTTATTCGAGTGCTTTTTAAAGGGATTAGTTTGGATAAGTTTTATCAATTTAACGAAAAGCTAATTCAAAAATATGATAATAGTAATTTTAAGTATTATTGTTCCTTTGATAGTTTCAATATAAAAAATGAAGTTTATCCTGAAAAATTTTTAACGGAATTAGAATATACTGATTTTGAAGGACATCAATTTTTAATTTCTAAGCATTACGATGCTATGCTTAAAGAAGGTTATGGTAATTATATGCAATTACCACCTAAAGAAAAGCAAGTAAATAAGCATGAAGTTACAGCATTAAAATTGACAAAAGATTAAAATTAAAGTGCCTAGTAGGCACTTTTTTGTTATTGAGGTGAATTATATGAAAGTTAGTGTAATTGTAGCTGCATATAAT
>JAHLFS010000059.1 GCA_018883675.1 Candidatus Paralactobacillus gallistercoris
ATCAATTAGTATGTGGATGTTGTTTTTATTATGTAGTCAGCCAGTACAAGCCAGTACGAATGATCAGCCACGCACGGCCACGGTTTATGTTCATGGTTTTAATGGGTGGTCATGGTCAACTGGCGATATGATTAAATCAGCGCAACAAGCGGGGTGGGTTAAAGATAAAATGGTTGCGACCGTTAGCCGTAATGGCCACATTCATTTTTCTGGTGATTGGCCCAGCAATCAAAACCAATGCTTAGTACAAGTTATTTTTAAAAAGAATAATTCTTTTCAAGCCCAACAGGCTAAGTGGTTAACCAATATTTTGCACGAATTAAAAACACGTTATCGTGCTACGAATTATAATGGGGTAGGACATTCATTGGGATGTAATGTACTTTTAAACGAGGCGTTATGGTATGGTCATAGTAATAAAATTCCTAAATTACAAAAACTAGTAATGGTTGCTGGACCTTTTAACGGCGTTTTGTGGTTAAATGACGAAGCTAACAAAAATTGTCTTAATAAATTAGGTGCGCCTGCGATTATGAATGCTGTTTATCTGAATTTATACCGAATGCGTGATCATTTTCCGCATAATGTTAGTGTTTTGAACATTTCTGGTAATCTTGATAATGGGTCTAATAGTGATCAATATGTTTCAATTGCTTCTTCTAAGTCACTAGGTTTTATTCTTAATGGCGTTGCCAAATCATATAAAGATTTAGTCTTTACTGGTAAAAAAGCCGAACATAGCCAATTACATGAGAATAAAAAAGTAGCACAAGCAATTAATAATTTCTTATGGGGTTAATTTAAATGCAAAAGGAAACACGTTATTTTTATCAGCCACAACCAATTTACACATTGATTTTTTGGTCATGGAATGTGGTACTACTATCATTAGTTTTTATTATTCAATTAGAACAATTTAAGCTAAACTGGTACACGCCAGTTATTGCCATTATCTACATTGCCTTTACATTGACGTGGTTAATTAAAATGCATATTAATGTGAGTGCGGAGCATATCACTATTTATCGCTTTGCCCATCATCAAATTGTTTTTCCTTTGCATGATATTACCATTGATAAGCAAGGTAAATGGAAATTAATAATTCATACGCATTCATTAGATTTTGGGGATATGACCTTGTTACTTTTTCCTAAGTATCGTGACCGTTTATGTGCACAATTAATAAATAAAGGAGTTGGCCAAGATGCTATCTGATATCGAAATCGCTCAACAAAGTAAAATGTTACCAATTACGCAAGTCGCCGCCGAAATAGGTTTAAATGCTGATGATTTAGAGTTGTATGGTAAGTATAAAGCCAAGTTAAGCATGGATATTTTGCGACACTTACCTAATCATCATGGTAAATTAATTTTAGTCACTTCAATTAATCCTACTCCGGCAGGTGAAGGCAAGTCGACAGTTTCAATCGGCTTAGCTGATGCTTTACGTAAGCAATTACATCAAAAAACGATGTTGACGCTCCGTGAACCATCCTTAGGGCCGGTAATGGGTATTAAAGGTGGCGCAACCGGTGGTGGTTATGCCCAGGTAGTGCCAATGGAAGATATTAATTTACATTTTACTGGTGATATTCATGCATTAACAGCTGCTAATAATACGCTAGCCGCTTTAATTGATAATCATTTACAACAAGGAAATAGCTTAGGAATTGATCCACGTCGTATTCTTTGGAAACGGGTGTTAGATATTAATGATCGTGCTTTGCGTAATGTAGTTATTGGGCTTGGTGGTCCAAAACAAGGCGTACCACGGCAAGATGGCTTTGATATTACGGTTGCTAGTGAATTAATGGCCGTTTTGTGCTTAGCCACTAATTTAGCTGATTTAAAACAACGCATTGATCATATTGTGGTGGGTTATACTTATGATGAACAACCGGTAACAGTACATGATCTGGGCGTTGCAGGAGCTATCACGATGTTACTTAAAGATGCCATTAAACCTAACTTAGTGCAAACATTGGAACATACTCCTACATTAATTCATGGGGGACCATTTGCTAATATTGCGCACGGTTGTAATAGTATTTTGGCAACCCAAACGGCCTTGCATTTAGCTGATTATACCGTTACTGAAGCAGGTTTTGGTGCTGATCTTGGCGCAGAAAAATTCATGGATATTGTTACCCCGCATTTAGGGCAAGCACCAGATGCGGTGGTAATTGTTGCAACGGTGCGTGCTTTAAAATATAACGCCGGCCTTGCTTTGCGTGATTTACAAATACCGAATGTTACCGCTGTTAAAAATGGCTTTGCTAACTTGCATCGTCACATTATTAATATGCAAAAATACGGCATGCCCGTAGTGGTTGCCATTAATCAATTTGATAGTGATAGTAGTGATGAGATTAATACCATTATTTCATTATGCCAAGCGCTGCATGTTACTGCTGTGCCAACCAATATTTGGCGGGAAGGTAGTCGTGGCGGGCAACAATTAGCACAAGCAGTGCTAACAGCTACCCAAACTACTCATCAATTTAAACCGTTATATCAACATGAAATGGATGTTAAAACTAAGATTAACACTATTGTTACGCAAATTTATGGTGGTAATGGTGTTGAATACAGTGCGCAAGCCCAAAAAGCCGTGCGGTTAATTAAACAAAATGGCTGGGAACATTTACCAATTTGCATGGCTAAAACACAGTATTCATTTAGTGATGATGCGCATCTACTTGGTGCACCACGTGATTTTAAGATTCATGTTCGTGATATTGTGCCACGGTTGGGCGCTGGCTTTTTAGTCGTTATGACGGGTAATGTACTAACAATGCCTGGCTTACCTAAACAACTCGCTGCTTTAAAAATGGATATTGATGAAAATGGCAAAATCAGTGGTTTATTCTAAATAAAGTATTTTTAAGATAAAAAACTTTCTCGTTTGGTGAGAAAGTTTTTTTATTTACTAATTTTCTGTAATTAAGATGGTATTTTTATGTTCAAAAATGTTATTATATTAACAATTATCAACAGGAAAGAAAAATAAAATATGTCAACAAATCATTCGGAATATTCTAACGATAAAATGCGGGCGACGATTGTTCCTGACGAATTATACCAGCGCGCTTTACAATTACATCTTCTTAACACCGAAGGCTTGGTTATGGGACAGGGCAACTTACATCCTAAGTTTATGATGATTGGTGAAGCACCTGGTGAAACTGAGGTACATGCTAAACGTCCTTTTAGTGGTAAAGCTGGTGTTGAATTAAATAAATCACTAGCCATTTTAGGCGTTAGTCGCGATGATATTTATCTAACAAGTACATTGCGTAGTCGTCCTTATAAAGAAGTGCTTAAGCATTCTAAACGAACTGGTGAAGATTATTTGAAGAAGGATAATCGTCCGCCTACTAAAAAAGAAATGATTGCCCAATCATTCTTACTTGATTATGAGATGTTGCACGTTGATACTGATTTAATTGTTACCATTGGCAGTACGAGTCTACATCGTGTTTACGATTTTCATGCGCAAATCGGCCAATTACACGGTCAATTCTTAACCAAGCAATCTGTCCAAATTTGGTCACCAGAACAACAAAAATTTGTACCAAGTGCGAAAAAATTTACTATTTTCCCAACATTTCATCCGGCCGCTGTGTTTTATAATCGTAAATTAACTGCTGCAATGCATGATGATTTATTAAAATTACGTGATTATTTACAAAAAGAAGTGATTGATTCATGATTTGGCCGTTAGTTATTGCTGGCATCGTAATTATTATGGATCAATTATTCAAACACTGGATTGTTACGCATATTGCATTAGGTACAAGTATTACTTTAATTCCGCATGTATTGTCGCTAACTAATATTCGTAATAACGGTGCCGCGTGGAGTATGTTATCTGGGCAAACGGGCTTTTTTTATATTATTACCGGCATTGCCGTTGTTTTTTTAACATATTTATATTTTACTAGTAAGCCGGCGCCACTTTATCGCTTAGGTTTAGCATTAGTATTTGCTGGTGCGATTGGTAATTTTATTGATCGCTTACGCTTTAAATATGTAGTTGACATGTTTCAATTACTATTTATTAATTTTCCCATTTTTAATATTGCTGATGTGGCTTTAACAAGTGGGGTAATTTTAATTATTATTTATGAGATTTGGTTAAATAAAGATGGAAATTAAAGAAACATTACAATTTAAAGTAACTGATGAAACAGGACGAATTGATAAGGTATTAGCACAACATTATCCTGAATATACACGTTCACAATTACAAAACTGGATTAAGCAACACTTGGTAACTAGCAATAATCAAGTTATTAAAGCTAATTATAAAGTAGCAGCTAATGATGAAATTAAATTGCAAGTGCCACAACCCAAACCATTAGTGGCTGTTCCGCAAGATATTCCTATTGATATTGTTTATGAAGACGATGATGTCATTGTTGTTAATAAACCTCAGGGTATGGTAGTACACCCAGCACCAGGACATGAAGATGGCACCTTGGTAAATGCTTTATTGGCGCATGCGCATTTATCGAGTATTAACGGCGTGATCCGTCCAGGAATTGTGCATCGTATTGATAAAGATACTTCGGGATTGTTGATGGTTGCTAAAAATGATCAAGCACATTTGAGTTTAAGTGCGCAGCTTAAAGCTAAAACCACGCTTCGTGAATATTATGCCCTAGTTCACGGTGTTATTCGCGAAGAACGGGGAACGATTGATGCACCATTAGGACGCGATCCTAAAAATCGGCAACGACAAGCGGTAATTAAAGATGGACGTCATGCGGTAACTCATTTTGAAGTTTTGGAACGTTTCCGCAAATATACTTTTATTAAGTGTATTCTGGAAACCGGTCGTACTCATCAGATTCGTGTACACATGGCTTATATTGGTCATCCGGTTGCGGGTGATCCTGTTTATGGACCACGTAATACTTTAGTTGGTAATGGGCAGTTTTTACATGCTGGTAAATTAGGTTTTGTGCACCCAACTACTGGTAAATTAATGGTGTTTGAAGCGCCGCTGCCAGCAATTTTTAACAAAACATTAAATGAATTACGTAAATGATATTCCTAATATCGTGAGACTTGTCTCACGATATTTTTTTATTATAAAATTTCACTAGTTATGAAAAGTTGAGTGGTGGTAATTTATGCAACGGTTTGTGATTTTAGAAGACGGTGCCATTTTTAAAGGACATTCAATAGGGGCACCGATTACAACAACAGGTGAAATTATTGTTAACCGTGCCATGAATGGTTATCAAGAAATTATTACTGATCCGACCTATACTGGTCAAATTATTGTATTTACATATCCAGAAATTGGTAATATTGGTATTCAAAACAGTAATTACGAATCATTAGCACCAACTTGCAAGGGAATTATTATCGGTGATTTGGCGACGAGTGATAGTTTACATGCCCAGCAATTAGATTTGGATACTTATTTAAAACACCAACACATTCCGGGAATTTGTGGCATTGATACCCGGGTCTTAGCGCATCATTTGAATCATGATCAAGTGATGAAGGCTAGTATTGTTGATGCAGCCGATGATCACGCGTTCGACCAATTAAAAGCGCTTGTGCTGCCTAAAAACCAGGTACAACAGGTTGCCACAACGCGTCCGTATTTAAATCCAGGTACTAAAAACAATATTGCTTTAATTGATTTAGGTTTGAAAAACCAATTATTACGTGCATTAGATGCGCTGGCCTTTAATATTACTATTTTGCCACCAACTGTTACGATTGACACAATTAATGAATTGGCACCAGATGGCGTTTTAATTTCAAATGGACCGGGAAATCCACATGATTTACCTGAATTGATTAAATTGATCCAACAATTACAGCCACATTATCCACTATTAGGGATTGGGTTAGGATATGAATTATTTGCATTAGCTAATGATTTAATTATTGAACCATGGCAAACTGCGCATCATGGTATTAATTATCCAGTTAAGGATGTTGTCAAAACTAATAAAATTGAAATTACCACGCAAAACTTTTGCTATCGTGTGAAAACTGAAAGTTTAAATAAGCATCCTCAAGTGCGCATTGCTTATGTTGATCCGCTTGATCACACGGTGGTAGGTTTGTATCACAAACAATATCCAGCTTTTGCAGTACAATTTGATCCAGAAGCTGGTCCGGGACCAACTGACACGCAGCATATTTTTAATGACTTTATGCAGTTAATTAATAAATATCAAGGAAGAACATTGAAAGGATAATTACCGATGACTAAAAATCCTGATTTTCATAAAATTTTAATAATTGGTCCGGGACCAGTGATGATTGGTCAAGGTTCAGAGTTAGATGATGCCGCAACCCAAACTTGTTTGGCTTTAAAACAAGAAGGTTATCAGGTGGTAATGGTTAATTCTAACCCGGCTACCGTTACGACAGATAAAACGATTGCTGATATTGTTTATATTGAACCACTAACATTACAATTCTTAGCCCAAATCATTCGTCGCGAGTTGCCTGATGCAATTATACCAATGGTTTCTGGACAAGTTGGTTTAGATTTAATTGTTAAATTACTAGATAGTGGGATTCTTGATGAATTACAAGTAACATTGTTAGGTGTCAGTGTTGATGCCTTACAAAAAATTCGTAATCATGCTTTATTAAAGCAATTAATGCAAGAATTATCTTTACCAACGCCTAAATCGAAGACGGTTACTTCATGGCCGGCTGCCCAAACTTTTGTGAAGCAAGAAATGTTTCCATTATTTATTCATTCGGAATTGTCAGTTGCTGGTAAGGGCAATTATTTAGTTCAAAACGGTCGGTATTTGGAACATATTGTTAAAAATGCTTTAGCTGTTTCACCGGTGCATCAAGTAACACTTGAACAAAGTATGGCCGGGCAAAAAGAAGTTCATCTTAATCTATTGCGTGATAGTGATGGAAATGTGATTGTCATTAGTAGTAGTGAAGATTTGGAACCCATTGGCATTCATACGGGTGATTCGATCAGTGTTACGCCTGTCCAAACC
This sequence comes from Candidatus Paralactobacillus gallistercoris, assembly GCA_018883675.1. GTDB lineage: Bacteria > Bacillota > Bacilli > Lactobacillales > Lactobacillaceae > Paralactobacillus_A > Paralactobacillus_A gallistercoris. The sequence continues at coordinate 6,999 of JAHLFS010000059.1, forward strand.
TTAAGCGATCATTTATTTCAACAGATGCGTACTGATGCGATTAAATTATTAAATAAGTTAATGATTGTTGGTAATGCGAGCGTGCGTTTTGCGGTGGATACTGTTCAGCAAACTTATCATATTATGGATATTATTTTAGGTGCTAGTCGGGCGAGTGTTTTTGCCGAAAAAGCTACTGGTTATCCGATTGCATGGGTAGCGGCGAAACTTATGGTGGGGATGCGCCTTGACCAAGTTGATTTACCAATTTTAAAAGGCTGCAAGGCGGCACTTGAACCTACCTTGGATTATGTCGCTGTTAAAATGCCACGTTTTTCAACAAAACAATTTGAAAATAGTACCCGTCATCTTGACACACAAATGAAGGCTACCGGTGAAGCTATTGGTGTTGGTAATAATTTACTAGCCGCATTAGTTCATGCTATTCAAGGACTAGAAATTACCCGTATTGCACCGATTAGTACAGAAGTTAGTCATTTGAGTGATGCTGAATTAACAGCTACTTTGCAACGTCCGCAAGATGATCACTGGGAGTATTTATTAGAAGCACTGCGGCGTAATTGGTCATTAGCCCAATTAGAACAAGTAACTCAAATTGATCGTTTCTTTTTGGCTAAATTAGCGCAGTTATTAACATTACTGACACAATTACCTACACAGCCACGTGACGTAACGACTTTTTTAACCGCAAAACGTTATGGGCTAAGTAATGAATTAATTGCCCAAGCTTGGCAGATGTCATTTCCCGCTTTGCAAGCTTGGCAGGATAAAAAGAAAATTAAACCAGCTTTTAAACCTATCGAACCAAGTGCAGGTTTATGGCCATTAAGCGATGATGTTACTTATTATGATGCTTATGGTGCAGTTGATGAAAATCATCCTGTGACCCAACCATGTGTCCTGGTTTTAGGTGCTGGACCAGTTTATATCGGTCAGGGCGGAGAATTAGATAATGAATTAACGCATGCGTTATTAGCTTTACGTAAAGCAGGCTACCAACCTATTTTGATTAATAATAATCCGAATGCCGTTTCGATTAATTGGCATTGGCATGCGAAAACCTATTTGATGCCGCTAACTTTAGAAAATATTATGTCAGTGATTAATTATGAACATCCGCTTGGTGTCTTGACACAGTTTGCTGGTAAAAATGGTGAATGGTTAATTCCTGATTTATTACGCCAAGGTATTAATGTATTAGGAATTAATGCCACTGCTTTTGATAAAATGCATTCTAATCGGAAAAACCAATTACTTGATCAACTTAAAATTATGCATCCCCAACGCACGCGGGTCACTGATTACTTGCAATTAACATCAGTTGTTCATCAAATAGGCTTTCCCGTTTTTGTACAACCGGTTGATCGTAATGTTAGTCATATTACTACGGTTTTACATGATGATGATGATTTACGTGAATATTTACGTTGGCGCAGTAATGACTGGCAACCAGTTAATATTAGTCGTTATTTAGTGGGAATTGAATGCGAAACGGAAGCAATCAGTGATGGCACTAATGTTATTATTCCCGGCATTATTGAGCATATTGAACGTTCCGGGGTGTTGGCAAATGATTCGATGGCCGTTTATCCACCACAGCGATTATCACATAAAGCACGCATTACGATTAAACAATATACAACTCGTTTAGCCCAGGCTTTACAGTATCGCGGTATTTTGCATATGCGGTTTATCATTGTTAATGATGAAGTTTTTTTGATTAAAACGATGATGCGTGCTAGCAAATCATTGCCGTTTTTAAGTAAAGCGACGAATATGCCATTAACGGCGTTAGCCATCCAAGCATTACTAACGCCAACACAATTTAGTGATAATAAAAATGATTTTGATAAAAAACAAACTAATTTAATTTCTATTAAAGCGCCAGTCTTTTCTTATATTCGCTTATCAGCTGATGATACACCGTTAAGTGCACCATCAGTTAAAGCAACTGGGGAAGTAATGGGAAATGATGTTACTCTGGAAAAAGCCTTATATAAAGCTTTCTCTGCTAGCCAAATGCCATTACCTGATCATGGGGTAGTGTTATTAACTGTTGCTGACCGTGATAAAATGGCGGCTGTTAAGCTGGCAAAACGTTTCCGCGCGTTAGGTTATCAATTATGGGCTACACCGGGGACAGCAGCTAGTTTGCAAAAAGAAGTACCAGTGAAAATGGTTCAGAAAGTACATCATCCCAAATCACAATTACTACATGATATTGCTTCGGACAAAATTCAAATTATTATTAATACATTATCGATTAAGCACGAAAGTATCTTAGATAGTTTGCGCATTCGTGAAGTAGCCGTTGAACATAATATTCCGTTATTGACTTCATTGGAAACAACAGATGCATTGTTACGTGTGCTAGAATCACGTGCTTTCATGACGCGACCACGTTAACAAAAAGCCTTGATAAAATTTTTATCAAGGCTTTTTGTTTAGTTAAATGGTTGGTTTATGTCGTAATTTTTCAACAATATCTTTTTGTGGTGTTACGTAAAGGGTATGCTGACCGGTGTAAGTAACAAAACCAGGTTTAGCTCCATTTGGTTTATGAATTCGTTTTACCATTACATAATCAACGGGTACAGTTGCCGACAAACGTGATTTTGAAAAGTAAGCGGCTAAAATCGCAGCTTCTTGTAACGTTTTTTCACTCGGCTTGTTAGCAGAAATAATTACATGTGAACCCGGGATATTCTTGGCATGTAACCAAATGTCGTCTTTTCGTGCTGTTTTCAAGGTTAAACGATCGTTTTGCAAGTTATTCTTGCCCACCGTAATGTTTGTGCCATCACTAGCATAAAATACATCTGGTTTACTAATTTTTTGCCGCTTTTTCTTATTTTTATGCGGTTTGCGTAAGTAGCCTTCTTGTTCAAGTTCGGTTTTAATATCACTTAAATCTTTAGGATCGGCTAAATCAATCTCGGTTAAAATTCCTTCCAAATAGTTAATTTCCGCTGTATTTAAACGCATTTGTTCATTAACATAAGCAATGGCATTTTTTAACTTTTGATATTTAGCAAAATACCGTTGGGCATTCTTAGAAGGTGATAATTGGTTAGACAAACTAATCGTAAGCGGTTGTTCATTATCATAAAAATTAGGAAGTGTAATTTGCGTCATACCACGTTTTACTTGTGATAAGTATGTTGTTAATACTTCACCGCGAATACGATAATCATCAGCCTTTTGCGTTTCATTTAGTGTATGTTGCAATTTGGTTTGTTTCTTGTAGTCTTTTTCTAAATGGGTTTTAATTGCATGAATTAATTGTGCTCCTTGCTGTTTAACCCGGTCGCGTTCCGCTTTATCAATATAAAAATGATCAAGCATTACACTAGCGTCAGTGAATGTTTCTTGTTGACCATTTAAACTAATGTACGGAATTGGTGAAAAGTAAGTGTTGCCTTGGTCGTTAATTGTAATCGTTGGTTGTGGTTGTTGTGCAACAGTGTGCCAAAAATCACGCCAAACCTGTTGTAGTTGTGATGACTGGTCATGAACTGGAGATAAGCGGGTTACTAACTCCAACGCACTATCTTTACCAAGTCCTTGATACAGGTGTTGTAATTGTTTGGCTAGTTTAGTTAAATCATTATCCCAAGTTAATGTTGTTAATGCTTGACCATCATCATTAAAAGGATTAAGTAAGTGTTGGTCAGGTGGAGTTACATAATTAGCGCCCGGCATCAGTAACCGGTAACGGTTCTGATCAGCAGGTACATGGCGAATTAAATCAATAATCTTATTAGTATTGGTATTAATTAGCATGATGTTGCTATGGCGTCCCATTATTTCAATAATCACTGCTAAATCCTGTTGATCGCCTAATTCATCGCGTGTGCTAAAAAGTAAATGAATTACCCGGTCATTATCAGCTTGTTGAATATCACGTAAAGTAGCAGCAGCTAAATATTTACGTAATGCCATCGTGAAATTAGTCGGTACATCCGGATTAGCATAGGGGATATCAGTAATCTGAACACGAGCATATTGAGGATGAGCTGATAATAATAATGGATAATTATGACGCTGTGAGCGGATTGTCATAATCAGTTCATTAGGATAAGGTTGTTGAATTTTCATAACCCGTCCATTTAGTAATTGCTGGCGTAATTGTTGCACCATTACATGCGTAAAAATGCCGTCGAATGACATCTTATCATCCTTTCAAAATCTTATTGTATTAAGTTTAATTCATTTTGATTATCGATAGATAACTAATTTTAAAGTTTTTGTTATCTTTTTGATTTTCGTAGTAAAACCTTTTATACTTATTAAAGTTACTTAATTTTTGATTAATATTTAAAGCAGGTGAATTTCGTATGAAAACTGCTGTAGTTACCGACAGCACATGCTATCTTCCCGAAGAAGTAGTTCGTAAACATCATATCACAGTTGTGCCAATTCCATTCGTTTTGAACGGTGTAGCTTACAATGAAGGTGTTGATATTACAACTGCTGAATTCTATGAAAAATTAAAGCATTCTAAGACATTACCAAGTACTTCCCAACCACCATTAGGTGAAATGCTGAAGATTTATGAAGATCTTGGTAATCAAGGCTACGATAATATCATTAGTATTCACTTAGCGGGGACAATTTCTGGGTTAGTTGATACTTTACGTACTGCTGTTAAAAGCGTTACTAATACGCATGTTTATGTGTTCGATTCACATTATACCGTATTATTAATGGGAACAATGGTACTTAAAGCTGCTGAAATGGCTGAAGCAGGTGATGATCCTGAAAAAATCATTGCGACATTAACACGCCTACGTGATACGGCTGATTGTTATTTTGTCGTTGATGACCTTAAAAACTTGGTTAAAGGCGGGCGTTTATCTAACGCGGCCGGCTTTATCGGCGGTTTATTACAAATTAAACCATTACTTACTTTTAACCAAGAAGATAAAATTGTGGCAATTGAAAAAATTCGTTCGTTAAAACGGGCTTACAACCGGGTTGAACAACTTTTTGATGAAAAGGTAAAGACGTTTGACTATCCAATCCGGTGTTATGTTATTAGTGATGACCATGATACTGCCATTGCTTTCCGTGATCGTATGCAAGCTAAGTATCCTAATTTGCCATTTGAAGTAGGTTACTTTGGTCCAGTTATCGGATCACATTTGGGTGCGAAAGCACTTGGTTTTGGCTGGATGGAAGATTATCAAAAAATCTAAAATCAGAATATAAATTACACAACATTATATTGAGCCATAATGTTCGCTTCATAACATTATGGCTCTTTTGCCTTTTTAAAGAAGTGAAACAGGATGACGCAACGCTATTATCAATACCATACTTATCAAGATGATGTCGTTACTAGTAAACAACAAAATTATCATTTGCCTGCTAATTATCAATGGATACATCATAATCGCTTTTACCAATTAATGTCGACATTGCTTTACCGGCTGGCTTATGTAGTGTGTGGTGGTTATTGTAAGTACGGATTACATGTTAAAATTAAGAATCAAGCAGTGCTGTTGCCATATCGTAATCAAGGATATTTTATTTATGGTAATCATACGCAACCAGTGGGTGATGTTTTTGCACCAATGCACGTGGTACCACATCAACATTTATATTACATTGCTAGTCCTGCCAATTTGGGCGTACCAGTTATTGGCAAATTATTACCATGTGGTGGTGCATTACCAATTCCGGAATCGCTGCGACAAATGCGCCCATTTATTGCCGCAATCAAGACCCGAATTCAGCAACATCAACCTATTTTAATTTATCCAGAAGCGCATGTTTGGCCGTACTACACACAGATTCGTCCGTTTATGGAAGCGGCTTTTCATTATCCGGTAGCACTTGATGTACCGTCATTTTGTATCACAACAACTTATCAAAAACGGCGTTATGATAGTAAACCGCAAATTACTTTATATGTTGATGGGCCATTTTGGCCGGATAAGACCTTATCACGTAAGCAACAGCAACAACAATTATGTCAACAAATTCATGAGCAAATGCAACAACGTGCACAAGCCTATAGCAACTATGAATTTGTTCATTATCAGAAAATATAGGGGTACTTATGAATATCTTATATTGTGGCGATGAACACATGGATGATGGCATGCTAATTTCGATTTTATCGTTATTAAAGCATACTAAGCAGCCATTACATATTTATGTTTTAACAGCTGATGTGGTAGTTCCGGGTAAAAAAGTATATACCGCTTTACGACCACCAGAAATTAATTTTTTAAATCAGTTAGTAAAACAACACAACCCGGATAATTTTGTTAAGTTATTTAATATTACACCGCTATTTAATCGGGAAATGCCCACGGTTAACTTGAATACTTATTTTACACCGATGTGTATGTTACGCTTATATGCTGATCAAATTACGGAAATTCCTGATAAATTACTTTATCTAGATACTGATGTAGTATGTCATCGTAATTTTGATGCGTTTTATCATCAAGATATTAGTAAATATGAAGTAGTTGGCTGCTTAGATTACTACGGACGCTTATTTTTCCATGATCACGGCTGGCGGATGAGTTACATGAATTCCGGCGTTTTGTTACTGAATATGCGCAAAATTCGTGCTGATGGTTTATTTGTAAAGTGTCGGCATTTGTGTGCGACCAAATGGATGTTTATGCCCGATCAATCCGCTTTGAATAAGCTAGTAACAAGTTACCAATTAGTACCACGGCGCTTTAATGAACAACGTAAGTTGCATAATGATACTGTTTTTCAACATTTTACTACAAGTTTTCGGTTCTTCCCGTTACTACGTATGATTACGGTAAAACCATGGCAAGTTGATCGGGTACATCAACAATTAAAAATCCATGATTACGATGATATCCTTGATAAGTATCAACAATTAGTTACACAAATGAAGCACAATACTATTAAAGGTGGGGTGTAAAAGCACATATGATTATTGGTGGTGATAAAGAGCCGGTCATTCGCAATATTCAAGAAGCGACTGTTCGTCACGACTATAATGCTAAGGTAGAATTACATGATCCTGTTATGAATGAGCAACAACGGCAAGTTGTGCTTAATAATTACCTTAGAAACCGTAACAAAATAAATTATAAAATTAAAAATGTTATCGCGCGCGATATTACTGATACCGTTACGACTTACATGTCACCGCATACCCAAATTATTGGCTTAGATAACATTAAAAATATTAATACCGGAGCAATTATTACTAGCAATCATTTTAACCCGCTGGATAATATTGCTATTCGTAAAATGACTAAGGCAGTGGGGCATAAGCGGCTTTACATTGTTATTCAAGATACTAATTTAAAAATGAAAGGCTTAATTGGTTTCTTGATGAATTATGATGATACGTTACCAATTAGTCTAAGTACAAACTATATGGGACGACAGTTTCCGCAATTACTGCAAGCTGTCTTGAATGATAAGCAGTACGTATTAATTTATCCTGAACAAGAAATGTGGTTTAATTATCGCAAACCACGTCCATTGAAACGGGGACCTTATTATTACGCAGCACGTTTCCATGTACCAATTATTTCGTGTTTTGTAGAAATTAAAACATTACCACAAAAGGATAATGATGAATTTTACCAAACTGCATATATTACGCATGTTTTACCAACTATTTATCCTGACGCACAGCAAAGTATTAAAGCTAATAGTATTAGGATGATGCAACAAGATTATCAACAAAAAAAGCAAGCTTACGAACAAGCTTACCATCAAAAATTAACTTACGAATTTACTCCAGATGATATTGCTGGATGGATTCATTAATACTGTTATTATTTATCCTTTATTCAAAATAAAAATGACGTGGTCTTAATTATGAGATCACGTCATTTTTTTATAAGAAAATTGCCTTGATTAAGTCATACGTACCAGCACAAATCATTACGGTGTAAGCCAACTTACGAATGACTTGCATGGATACTTTATGCAAAATTTTAATCCCGACTAAAGTACCAAGTAAGCAACTAATTAAGGTAATGCAAAGTGGGGTGATTAACTTCGCCGTAACATTACCACATAAGAAGTTGTTAAAGATGTTACTTAATGTCGTTAACATAAAGTATGTTTGAATTGTAGCTTGGTATGTTAGTGGTTCATCAATAACTGAATCGTAGTAAGCAACCATTGGTGGACCACCAACAGCAAACATACCGCTCATGAATCCACCAATAAAGCCCATGCTTAATTCAGTTGGTACGCCTTGTTTTAAATGAACCCGCTTGGAAATAAAAATCATATAAATAGCAAGTGCCCATAAGAATAAGCCCAAAATTAAGTTCATTAAGCGGGGATTGATGTTAATCATGAGATGCACACCAATAAAAGTACCGATGAATGCGCCAATTGCTGGGAAAATGACCATCCGCCATTTGATATGCTTATGCAAACGAATAATAGTGATTATTTGTAAGAATAAGCACGTAATCATTGATAAGACGGTACATTCCTTATATGGCCAAAACAAAGGAATAACTGCCATAAAGACGATTCCAAAGCCAAAGCCACTAGTACTTTGCGTAATTGCCGCAATAAAAACAACTAGTGCAAGCAAAAAGCTGTGTAAAAGCATGTCAAACCTCCTCTTAAAATAAATACTTGTTCATATTACGCCGTTTACTTACAAAAGTAAAGTGAATTTATTAACTTATGTAAAAAAACGCCAAAAGATTAACATTTATCGCGAAAAAATGCTACATTTATATCAGTTTTATCAAGACTTTTTAAGGAGTAATTATGGATACAACAGTAATTCCCGTATTTTTTACAATCGATAATAATTTTACGAAATATGTTAGCGTGGCCTTGCAATCATTAATTGATAATGTGCGTGCCGATGAAAAATATCATGTAATTATTATTCATCAAGGCTTAAGTACTGCTAACCAACAAGCATTGCTTAACATGGCTAATGACAATGTTGAAATCGAATTATCATATTTAAATGCTAATTTAGATGCAATTCAAAACCGGGTTGAAAATTATTTACGTGTTGATTTCTTTACCTTAACAATTTATTACCGGTTATTTATTGCTGACCAATTTCCGCAATATGATAAAGCAATTTACATTGATAGTGATGCCGTCATCCCTGGTAATTTAGCTGACTTATATCATATGGAATTAGGTAATAATTTAATTGCGGCAGCACCTGATCATTCCATTGAACATGTTCCAAGTATGATTAAGTACATTCAAGATGCTTTAGGAATTAAGGATTATCATACATATTTAAACTCAGGTGTTTTATTAATCAATATGAAGGCTTTTCGTGATGAAAAGTTTGTTGATCATTTTCTTTACTTATTAAATAAATATCATTTTGATTGCATTGCCCCTGATCAAGATTACTTAAACATGATTTGCCGTGGGCGCATTCTTTACTTGGATGAAAAGTGGGATGCCATGCCTAAAGCACCCGAATATGCTGATGAAAAAGTAGCAAATCCGCAAATTGTTCATTATAACTTATTTTATAAACCATGGCACTTTGATAATGTAATGTATGAAAAATATTTCTGGCAATATGCGGATGAAACAGCCTTTGCTAAAGAAATTCATGCTGTTAAAGATAATTACACAGATGCGCAGCGCCAAGCTGATGTTGAAAAGTTAGATAACCTCATGCGGAAAGCAGCGCGGCTACCAGCTACACACAATACTTTTGCTAAAGTAGCGGCAACAGGCGAACGTATTCAATTATAATAATAGGTGAGGCGATAATATGAAAGAAGCAAGTCGAACCACGATTAATGTTACTTTAAAAAAGCGCTGTAAAGATAGCGGCAGTTGGCATATGACAATTACGAACTGGAAGCAAGATCGTTCAATCGAAGTAATTAAGAATGGCGCTACATTTGTATTACGCGAAAAGGGACACCAACATCTTCAAAAGAAAAATCTTAACCGTCAAAAAGTGATGGCGTTAGTGCAAAAGCAAATTGATGTTGAATTTCCCGGTAGTCATAAAATGTATTTAGAAATTAATTAATAACATCATTGTTGAGAAAAACACTACATTTGTGTCCTGAGCATGACACATTAATAAAAGGCTTCTTTTTTATATAATAATTAAAAATTAAGCACAAAAATAGCGGTCGTGAAAAGCGACCGCTCACTTATATTTATAGTTTAACCAAAAATATACTAGAATAATTTTAAAATGAGTATCAAAGGAAGCGTTAATAATGCGCAAAATTGAGTTTAGAGCGTGGGATACTTTAACCAAGCGCTATCTTTATAATATCCAAGCAGTTACTTTAACCGATGAAAGCGACGACTATCATGGTTTATTAACATTAGCTGATTTTTTGAATAATGACCGCTATATTGTTGAGCAATTTACCGGGTTATTTGATAAAACAGGCGAGAAAATTTTTGAAAATGATATTGTTACGCCAGCTGATAAGCCGCATTTGTTTGGAACGGTACTTTATGATGATGCTACGGGTAGCTATGCGGTTAAATACCCACATCATGATCAAAAAGATGCTATTAGTAATTATACCAACAAGCATCGTATAAAATTTAAACTTAAAATTTGGGGAACAATTCATACTCAGCAAGCACTTTTGGGAAAATAAAGATTACAGTTAAAATAGCTATTAAAAATAACAATATCTTTCGTTTTATTTATTTTTAAACTTCTAACTAAAAAAGAAGGCATTATAATAAACGCCTTCTTTTTTATATCAAAATTTATTGTTTAACACTTTTAGCCGGTCGTTGCATAAACGTAA
>JAHLFS010000060.1 GCA_018883675.1 Candidatus Paralactobacillus gallistercoris
GAATAATATATGGTTCGCCCGATTGTCGTTTTTGATCGTGATGCATTTGGGCGGCATAGGCATAGGCATGTTTTACATACGCAACATGTTCAGCATTCATATAAGTACTGCAAATATCAAAAACATCAGCAGCTGTTAAATTCTTTTCTTTACTCATAAGTTACTTTCCTTTGCTAAAAAAGCGATTGTGTAAAAACACAATCGCTTTTTTAATTTGCTTGTTTATAAATCGTTGTTCCCATACTTGTTCCTAAGTATGTTAACAACAAATAAATTAACCCAAACCATAAATTATATGGAGCATAAAAAATCACAATCATAATGGTAAAAATAACTGGGAAAATTAACATCGTATACCATTTTTGATGATGCTTAGCAATATCACGGCCTAACCATAAGGCAACAATGGGATCAACAAGCATAAATAATAATCCGACACGCCAAGTAACCGCAATATGCAATAATTTAAAAACAAGAGGTAAAATCACTGCAAAAATCAATGCAACAATTAAATAACGTACTAATGATTTTTGCCAAAACTTACTTTGGTTAGTTGCCATTATTCATAATCTCACTATCATTAAATTTACACTAATCAATAGTAGATAATTTACCTTCATTTATCAAGTAATCTTGTGATCCTTTACTTTTTATTAATGACGTAATTCAAAATGATATGAAGCAGCCGCTAATAAATATAATGGTGCAGTCTCCGCGCGTAAAATGCGGGGTCCCAAGCCAGCTAATTTAAATTGATTTGCTTGTAATTGGGCAATTTCTTGTGGAGCAATGCCACCTTCAGGACCAAAGAAAGCTAATAAACTTTGTTGAGGTTGCATTGCCGTAAATGTTTTCACTAGCTGAGCAGTTTCACCTTGTTTGGCAGATTCTTCATAAGCTACTAATTTTTGCGTAGCCGGATAATGAAGCAACTGTTCAAAATCAGTTAATACTTGCACTTCTGGTACGAAAGTACGATGCGCTTGTTGTGCAGCTTCAAAAGCAATTTTTTGTAAACGAGCTTGTTTTTTAGTTTGTTTATTGCCGATCCATTTTGCGACACTATAAACAGTATTTAAAAACAAGAAACGCTTGGCACCAAGTTGTGTACCCTTTTGAACAATCGTTTCTGCTTTATCACCTTTAGGAATACCGCAGGCAATGGTAATATCGATCGGCATTTCCACTACTTTAGTAATATCAGCAGTAATTAATAATTGTGCTTGATGGGTTGTTTTATCATCAGTAATTAATTTTCCTAAAAAAACATGCTGTGTATCATCAACTAATTCGACTTCATTGTTGATTGCTAATCGCATTACAGTAATCGCGTGCTTATACAAATCAGGTGTAGTAGTAATAGTTTGGCCAACTTGCAAAGTGTGCTTAACAAAGTAACGTTGCATTAATCATCCTCACCTGGCTTTTTAACAATTAACCCCACCCAATCGCCTAATGTTAATTGTTCAACGATTTGTAAATGATTAGCAGTAATAATATCTTTTAAATGAGGCGCTTGTTTTTGAATTAATCCAGCCAAAATTAAATGACTATGAGGTTTTAATAAGTGCGCTGCTTGTGGAATTAATGGTTCCAAAACGACTGCTAGCATATTAGCTACAATCATATCGGCTTTAATGGTAACATTGCTTAATAAATCGTTAACACTAATAAAGACATCATGGGCAATGGGATTTAAAGCAATATTTTTATGTGCCGAGCTAATCGCAATATCATCATTATCATAAGCATAGACTTGTTTGGCACCTAATAATTTAGCCGCAATACTTAAAACGCCAGAACCAGTACCAACATCAAGTAAAGTTTCATTACCGCGCATGGTAATTTCCATTGCTTGAATTGCTAGTTGCGTAGTAGGATGCGTTCCCGTGCCAAATGCTTTGCCAGGGTCTAAGCGTATCTGCATTTCCCGTTCGCTTTGCGGTTGATAATCTTTCCACGATGGCACAATGGTAATATCATGCGTAATTCGTTGCGGTTCATAGTATTTTTCCCATTCAGTTCCCCATTTTTCATCACTAACTTGTTTAGTTTCTACATAAGTATGATCAATATCCAAGCCATAAGCTGGTAATTGCTTAATACGTGTTTTTAATTCCGGAATAATAGTCGTAATTGGTGCATTATTAGGAAAGTAAGCAACAATACGCGTATTCATCAATGGTTGATCAGCAGGTGGCGTTAAACGATCAATCTGCGCACCATCAGAGCCAAGTTCCATTAAAATATTATTAATAGCAGCAGTTGCCATTGTCGTTGTATAAACATTAATTTCTGTCCATTGCATTTTTTAGTTACCTCTTTTAATACTTGGGATAAGCTAACCATTCCTTTTGTTTATAAGGTGCTTGTGCCGCTACTGCTGCAGCAAATTGTTCATTGGACCATTGTAATTCAAAAGTAGTTTGGTCAGTGTTAGGATCAAGAAAATCTAATAAATCAGACATGCCATCGTCTAAAACATCTTGAAAATATGTAAAAAAGCCATCTGCTTCGGCAATACTCATGCCCTGCTTAGCATCAAAAGGAAGCGTTGCTAAATAATTAGCAGCGTATTCATCCCCATCAACACGTTTACGATCATAAAACAAAATAGCATCCTCATATGAAATTTCTTCATCAGCAGTAGTAGTTCCCGCTTGATTTTCTAATGTTATATGTTCATGATTATTCGCTGTCATCGTAATCATTAATTCAAATACATGAGCACTAGGATCCCAATTTAAGGAAAGATCGCCATCAAAATCAAGTTGATTCATCTTGGTTTCAAAATAATCAAGCATTGATTGTTTTTTCTTTTTACTAGTCATTTATGTCACTCACTTTATTTTTTTGCCAACCATAATTATCAAAAGCTATTTGCCGCTGTCGTATTCCTGATACATATGGATTACCAGCCACAAAATAACGTAATGGTCGGCTAGTCCATGGTTCTTTATTAGGAATACCAACACGAGCGGTAGTTATAATTTGCCGTGGCTGGTCGTAACGGGGCAATAAACTTAGTTTTTGCCCTAATAAGGTATCATTAAATGATAAATCAATCGCTAAGGCGCGACACAATTTTCCTGGTCCGTTAGTTAAATTCCAACGGGTCTGTGGATAACGCCGTTGTTGCATTAATGCTTGTCCGGTTAATGGTTCAATGCCACGAATAAGCACGCATTCTGGTTGATTATCTTTAGTAACAATATTTAATAAAAACTGGTTACGCATTTGATAAACATAAACCGTACCAGCTTTATCAAATAATGCGGCATTACGTTTGGTACGACGATTTTGATAAGCGTGTGCGGCTTTATCAATTACGCCTAAGTATGCTTCAGTTTCAACAATAATGCCACTAGTAAGACCACCAATATTCGTTTGCAAGACCATGCCTAACATTGCTTGCGCAATTTGCGGTGTTGTTAATTGCATTGTGCCACTTCCTTATACTTATTAGTATAAGTTAGATATGGTAATTTGCACAATAAGTTTAACAGTGCTACACTTCTCATTAACTTCAGGGGCAGAGTGTAATTCTCGACCGGTGGTAATAGTCCACGACTCCGTTAGGATTGATGCGGTGCAATTCCGCAACCGATAGTAATAGTCTAGATAAAGAGGTTTTTACATGCATTTATCATTACAACAAAAACTCACTATTACATTACTAATTGCTTTCGGCATATTACTAATGTTTTGGCAAATACCAATTATACCGTTGGCACCTTATTTGACCATTAGTTTAGCTGATTTACCTAGCATGCTGATTACCATGCGCTACAATCATACCGTTGGCATAATTACGGCCACTGGCATTGCTTGTGGTTATTGGCTTTGCCAAGGCTTATCAATTATCGCTGGGATTGGTATTTTAGCATCATTTTTATTTAACATTGTGATGCTAAGTCTTTTTTACTATCATCACCGCCTGCATTTATTCACTGCAAGCATCATAACAACATTCATAATGAGTATGCTCTGTCTCTTATAC
>JAHLFS010000061.1 GCA_018883675.1 Candidatus Paralactobacillus gallistercoris
GGCAGCGTCAGATGTGTATAAGAGACAGGGGCATGGCCCAGTTTAATTTTATTGGTTTTCATCATCAATTAATTTAGAAAGCAAACCGTTAATAAAACGACGTGAAGTATCATCACTAAATTGCTTTGCTAATTCAATTGCTTCATTAACAGCTACTTTAGCTGGTAAATCTTCAAATTTTAATTCATATAAAGCTAATCGTAAAATCATTAAATCAGGTTTGGATAACCGGTTTAATGACCAACCTTTTTTCAAACGAGATGCGATCATTTGATCAAGTTCGGCTTGATGATCACGAACACCGTTAACTAATTGCAATAAGTATTCGGGTACTGGACCATCACCAACTAATTCTTCATATAAGTGATCGACATCAGTATCTTGGTTAGCATTTAGTGCAAATAAAATTTGAAAGGCAATAACACGCATGCGATGCCGTGACATCATTATTTTTGCACCTCATCTTTAGAATTTTTAGCTTGATCCGTAGTTTCATTTGCATCAGCAAACAAATCATCAGGATCAATGTTTGAAGATGATTTTTGTGGAACCACACCAACAACATGCACATTAACTTGGGATAAAGTTAAATCAGTCATTTCTAATAATTGTTGCTTTAAAGTTTCTTGCATCTTCAATGCTACTTTAGGAACAGATACACCGTAATCAAGGTACACGTAAACATCAGCCATTAACTTGCCGTCTTGTTGGGTTAATGTCACTCCTTTACTATGGTTTGTCCGGCCTAACCATTCATTAATATTAGATGACAAGTTACCCCGCATTTGGTAAACGCCATCAACATCATTAGCAGCAATTCCTAAGATAATTTCAATTACTTCAGGTGCAATTTCAATTTTTCCAGCAGTGTCAGAACGACTTTCAAGCACAATATTTGTGGTTTCGGCCATAATAATCGCCTCCAAACATTAATAAAAATTATTATTTAGCACGTGAAACGTAAGTACCATCAGCAGTGTTAATGGTTAACACATCACCAGTATTAATAAAGAATGGTACTTGTACAACTAAGCCTGTTTCCATTGTAGCAGGTTTTGAACCACCAGATGAAGTATTACCACGAACACCTGGTTCAGTTTCAGTAACAGCTAAGTCAACGGTTGTTGGTAATTGAATACCTAAAGTTTCGTTATCATGGGTCATAACGCTAACTTCCATGTTTTCCTTCAAGAACTTCAATTCATGTTCAATAGCGCTACCAGGAATAGCTAATTGTTCATAAGTTTCAGTATCCATGAAGACATAGTTATCACCATCAGCATACAAGTATTGCATTGGCCGTGTAGTGATTTGGGCTTGTTCGACTTTAGCAGTTGAACGATATGTCTTTTCTTGGACAGCACCTGTACGTAAGTTCTTTAAAGTTGAACGTACGAAAGCACTACCTTTACCAGGCTTAACGTGTTGGAAGTCCACGATCCGCCATAATTCACCACCGTCTTCGATGGTTAAACCATTTTTAAAATCATTAACTGAAATCATCGCTTGTTCTCCCTATTATTATTGTCTTTTTTATCATACCAACTCATCAATGAGTGTGCAAGCGCAATTAGCACTAGCAAAACAATGAAAAAGCTCTAGAAAACGTTAAAAGTTTCCTAGAGCCTTTTGAACGTATTTACAATGTTTATTCAGCAACTGGATAAACTGAAACTTGTTTCTTGTTCTTGCCTAAACGTTCGAAGCGAACAACACCATCTGTCAAAGCAAATAATGTGTCGTCGCCACCGCGTCCAACGTTTGCACCTGGATGGATCTTAGTACCACGTTGACGGTATAAAATCATACCAGCTGTAACAGTTTGGCCATCTGCACGCTTTGCGCCTAAACGCCGACCGGCAGAGTTACGACCATTAGCAGTGGAGCCGCCCCCCTTATGGTGAGCGAAGAATTGTAAGTTCATTTCTAACATAAGTGCGTACCTCCGTTCTTAGTTCGTAATAACTGACACAAACTGCCCATATTGCTTTTGAATATCTTGCAATGTTAGCAATAAATTTTCAAGTAAAATTTGAGCAACTTCTATTTGGTGGTCAGTCAACTGATCGTCTGTCATCTTTACGCTTAAATAACCACCGTTATCATTATCCATCGCTACTTGCGGTTGAAAACCAGCTAAGGCATCAATACCGTTGATAGTACCAATGGATGTTGCCGAAACAGCAGCACAGACGATATCGTATCCATACGGGCCAGAATCAGCATGTCCTTTAATAGTAAAAGAAACAATGCGCCCATCTTGGTCACGATGAAATATTGCTTTAATCATTGCATTAATTATGCATTGATAGCGTCAACGACAACTTTAGTATAAGGTTGACGATGACCTTTCTTTTGATGACTATGCTTCTTTGGCTTGTACTTGTAAGTTACAACTTTCTTTTCACGGCCTTGTTTTTCAACAGTACCAGTAACAGTTGCACCTGCAACGTATGGTGTACCAATCTTAGTATCATCGCCGCCAACTAAGATAACTTTGTCAAAAGTTACTTTGTCACCAGCTTCAACGTCTAATTTTTCAACGTATAAAGGTTGGCCAACTTCTGCCTTGTATTGCTTACCACCAGTTTTGATAATTGCGTACATCATGTGCACCTCCTATTTATTCTTAGACTCGCCAAGTTAGGCGCCAAGGACTTAATACCTAACATTGTGCGGTTGCAGCTGTGGAGGATCCACAATTACAACGTACAAATAATACCAAATAATTATTAACACGTCAATAATTCAAAAAAAGATCGTTAGTTAATGACATAATATAGTACAATGATTAGGAAAAGGTGGTTAATATTGTGGTTATTCTATGCGATTTAATTGTTATCTTATTAACATTAGCCTTATTGATCGTAATTAATAATAAAGTTTCATCACGAGTATCAATTTGGATTGGGCCGTTAGTAATTTTATTCTTAACTTTCATGAGTTGGCAGTTAAGCGGTGGTACAATTATTTTTCCTATTATCTATTTTATTTGTATGGTGGCTGGTTTTATCTTCACTTGGTTAGGTCGCCCGTTAAATAAATAAAAAAGCAGTTGTGTAATCACAACTGCTTTTTTGTACAGTGCTAAGGCACTGTCGCCCCTGCCAAGGACTTTTATTATAACACGTTTATTAATTATTTTTTATTCAAATTGAAGTGTTGCATGCCAATGTTAATAACATAAATAATTACGGCAAAAACTGCACATACTACAGTTGTAGTAATTGGTTGGTAAACACTTTCCGTTAATGAAGCACAGATAAAGCTTAATACTTGTCCTAAAATAATTGCCCAAAAAAGCATGACAACTAATTGCATAATCTTTTTCATAATCTTGACGCTCCGTAATGTATTTAAGTTTAGTATAACACACTATTAATAATAACAAAAAAGCGATTACAAAAACGCAATCGCTTAAATTATTATTCGTTTTCAATTTTCCATAATATTTCTTGTACTTGATCATCACTCGTTGCCATCTTATAGTACACATTTTGCTCTTGCAATGCTTCAAAATATTTGCGTTGAATTTGAATAATTCTTTTATCATCTTCACGCATATTTTTAGCTTTAGTCTCGACCATTAAATATTTAGGTTCTTGATTATCTTGTTTAATCTCAAAAATAAAGTCAGGCGACGTAGTACCAGAATCATAACGAGAAATTTTAATTGCATACTTAGGTAATTTACCATACACTGTAATTTTTTGATTACTATAATCATGTTTTAAAATATCCAATTCTGGATCATTACTATCATAATGTAACGGTGGTCGATCATATAAATACTTATCATCGTCTTTTACTGCGCAATCGCTATTCCTACCAATTAAATTTGGAGATACTTCATCAACAAAGTCATCTTTTTCATAATCATATACTGCAGTTGAAGCACTAAAATCTAAAGACTGATATGAATAACTATTTTCAAAACAAGCATTAAAACGATCATTAAAATCGTTAATTAATTTATTCATTGTTTTTTCATTAATATAGCGAGTAGCATTGTTTTTGTGTTTCATTTCTTGAATAATATATTTATTAATTAAAGTTGGTTGTAATGATGTTTGTAACGCTATTTGCTTAAGAAAAGTACCATATTTCATAGTTTCGTAATCATCGTTGTCATTTTGAACTTGCTCACTAATTATTGATTCATTTTCTACTACATCAACGCGTTGTTGCTTAAATTGAACTGATTGCAAAACATAATTATCACTGTTAGAAAATACTTGTTGGGCTAACTTTTCTATTTGATCTGCTTGATTGCGATCAAAAATAACTATTGAACGTTTAACTAACTTTTTCCAAAGTTTTTTGAATCTTCGCCAGTTCTCCTTTTTTAATTTAATCATTTTAGATTGAGGTTGTTGACTTGTACTAGAAACTTTATCATCAGCTAATCTTTCGTTCTTTATACATGGATATAACTCTTCTAATGCTTCAAAGCCTGACATTTCTTTGCCATTCAAGCATACTTTATCATTAAACTTACATGCAAAATCAATGATATGATGTTTACCTAAATCATTGAGTAGCGTATCTTCATCAAATGATTTATCAGTCTTTCTTTTTTCATCAACAATCATATTAATTGCCTTATCATCTAACTTACTTTGATTAAACTGAATTGGTACATCACTATTAATTTGATCAACTAACTTATTAGCAAAATCTTTTTCATCATATCCAACCAAAAATGATAAGCGACTTATAAATTCATCCTGATGAACGCGTTTCCCGTTTTCATCAACCGGCAATCTTAAACCACGTCCAACTTCTTGAATTTTACTATTTTCAGACCCTGAAGTACGCAATTTAGCAATTACAAAAACATTAGGATTATCCCAACCATCGCGTAATGTCCATTGTGAAAATAAAAATCGACGTGTAATCCAATTTCCTTTTTCATCCTTAAAACTGATTAATTTTTCTTTGTTTTTAAGAATATCATCTACTTCAGCACTTACATCTTCATTACCATTTTTAGTTGTACGATCACCACTAAAATAACCAGCGTAAACTTTTTGATGCGGTGAGTTTAAACTATTTAATGTTGCTTGTAAAAAATCGCAATATTCTGCTTCACGACTATTAGAAGCATTTTTATATTTGTGTATTTCAGTTTGTAATTTCTCACGTAATAATTTTTCAAAAATTTGAATTAACCAGCCTTTTTCACGACCATTACCATTTGTTTTTCGTCGTCCATAACTGTCAACACTATCAATAAAAAACAATGACAATGTTTTAATTTTAGGCGCATTATTTATCCGTAAAAAATTAGCTTCTTCTTGTCTAAAATGTTCATTAATTGCTTGTTTAATGATCTTTTCTTGATATGATGTTGTAAATGTTCCCGGAATAAGTTTCATACCAGCAGTTACTTCTAATCCATTAGATAATATTCCGCCTTTTGAATTTCCACCATTATATGTAATGTTTCCTTCAAAATCACTATTAACCTCATTAAGATTTTCACCATTACTTACTGAATAATTTTTCTTATTAATGTCTTGCAAGACTAATTCATTTTTACTAGTTGATTTAATCTTATATGTATTTTTGGCAACATCTTCGGGAAGATTAGGATAAATAACATCAATTTCTTTAACTAGTCCCTGATTAAAACTTTCAACGGCATTTAAGTTATATTGTGGTATACCACGATAATAATCATGCTTAGTCTCTTTATCTCTACCTTTACCAGTTACTTTAAGCGGAAAAGTAGCACCGAAGCGAACGATTGATTGTGGATGTAATTCCTGAATTGCTTTATAACTTTTAGTTGTATTAGCAAAGTGATGCGGCTCATCAATAATAATTACTGGTCGTGTTGCAGCAATTGCTTTAACAGGACTATTTTCGCCACCGCCTAATGTTTGATCATAATCATCACGCGTCATTGATTTTGAATACAACATACCTGAATTTATTAGCAAAACTTCAATTTGATTAGTATTAGCTTTTGAAGCTTCAACAAATTGTGATAATTGTGTCGGAAATTCACGTCGTCCACCTTTAGAAGCAAAATCACCAGCATTAATGACATTCAAATTAATATGCACATTTTCATAATATTCATTAAAATGTCGTTTAGCATAATCACTTTCAATAAAATTTTTAGTGCCTTCTTTAATAGATGGATTAGGAACAACAATCACAAATTTAAAAATACCCCGCTTATGTAACTCATACATCATCCGTGTATAAACATAGGTTTTACCAGTACCAGTCTCCATTTTTATATCAATGAAGTAACTCTCATCATAAGCGTGTTTAATTAGCGGATTAGCATAATTAGGATTATTTTTTACTTGTGTATCAATATCAGGAAAATTTTTACTTATTGCATCTAAAGCAGCTTTTTGATGTGGTAAATCTTCTAAAACGATTTTCATACTTAGTACCTCTTAATTAAATTAGGTTGATTATCGCGATTTAGTTGTTTGATACCGTTTTCCAATTCTTTTAAGTCTAAAGTTTTAAATGAGTAACCGTATAATACAATTGATTGAAAATGAAGTTTATTTGTTCCTAACTGATTTAACAATTCTTTAGTTTGCGGTATACTCCAACCGTCATTTATCAAATAAAGGCGTGAATTAGCAACGCCATAAGCTTTGTACCCCGCAAAATCATACTTGTTTAGTTTGCCAATATCTAAATCATAGCCATCGTCTGTTAACCATGTCGTCAAGATAGTTTCTTCACCTGTTGCATTTCCTGCAACTTTTAAATTTTGACTTGAGAAAGCATCAACATTAGTTATTAATTCTTCATCAGGATTAAAATCTGCAATTTGCGAAAGAACTAATTTGTTTGGTTTAACTACGCGATAATGTTTAAATCCACCGTCAAAATCCGCTTTTAAGTTTGGATGTGTTTCTTTAATTTTTTGAGCAGCGCGGCGAATACGTTCACGACTAATTTCATCAATACTCATATATCCTGCATCAAAAGCCGCTTTTCCACTTTTAGTTGGCTGTTGATTGCCATTCTTATCAAGCTCATATGTCTTTTCTGGCAATTGCACCATAATAAATTTACGATGACCACCATCCTCGGCATTTAATTGCATGACAGCATCAGCCGTTGTTGCAGAACCAGCAAAGAAGTCTAAAATAGTTGAATTATGAGAATAATTATTATTTTTTATAACTAAACTAATCAAATATCTAATTAAACTTGTAGGTTTAGGGTATGAAAAAACATTTTTCTTCATCAAATTTATGGTTTCTAAAGTAGCATTTTCATTAGTTCCTACTTTATTATTAAATCTATCTTTTACTACGAGAGGATTATTATTATTAGTGAATATAATTTGTTTAGGGGATTCATTGCTAATTTTATCTTCAGAATATTGTGCTCTAATCGCAAAATCGGTACTTTTAACTAAAAAATTTGTACCTTTTTTTATTTCTGATAAAACTGTTTTTTGCGTCCATCTTGATTTAAAAGTTAATACTAATTCATTTTCATTAGTTCCGTTATTAACGATAACTTCTTTATTCAAAATATATTTACTATTAGTTGTAAAATTATAACTACCATCTGAAATATTAACTTAACTGTATACTTTGGAAAAATTAATGTCTGTTTGTTATTAGATTTATTAAACAATGGTGCATCATCAAATTTACTTTTTTGAAATTCTACTAAAATTTCCTTATTCAAAGAATTAATATTCTTTCTATATGAG
>JAHLFS010000062.1 GCA_018883675.1 Candidatus Paralactobacillus gallistercoris
GGGCTCGGAGATGTGTATAAGAGACAGCCATAATAATATTTGGGTAAATTTATTTGTTTGTCTCATTACTGATTTAATGCCTACTCATCTCGTTTTACGATTTTCATTCATTATATTATACTAATTTATCAATGTATGTGAATATAAAACGAATACGTCTTAACGAATTATTTAGATCAAATAGTAATAAAAATTAAATTTCGTTATCGTTTTTTTAGCGCTAATCTATTACACTTAAAAGTAGCGATTGGTTTTGAAAGGTCGAAATTCATGTCAGTTTTATGGACTATTTTAGCAATTATTTTTATTTTAAATACTATTCTTGCCATTATTACCGTCTTCCGACAACCACGTGATATTGCTGCTACTTGGGCGTGGTTATTAGTATTAATTTTAATGCCCGTAGTTGGCTTTATTTTTTACATGTTTACTGGACGTGGTTTATCACGGCACAAGATTTTTTCATTACAAACGCAAGTTGAGGATGGCTTAGCAGCCAAAATTCATGTCCAAAAGCAAGAAAATGCGGCCCAACGTTTACTACCAGCAACAGAGCTTTCTAATGAATCAACCGAATTAGTTAATCTTTTCTTATCATTAGATAAAGCACCATTAACTAAGAATAATCATGTTGAAATCATTACCGATGGTCATCAAAAATTTAAAATGCTGTTCCGTGATTTACGTGCGGCTAAAAGTTCTATTCATATTGAATACTACACAATTTATAATGACCGCATTGGTAACCAATTAATGGACATTCTTAAGCAAAAAGCAGCTGAAGGCGTTGAAGTTAATGTAATTTATGACGCTTGGGGTTCGCAAGGCGCTACTAAGAAATGGTGGTCACAACTAGAGGCGGTCGGCGGTCATGTTGAAGCTTTCTTCAGTTCCAAACATTCTTTAAGCGATTTTCGCCTGAATTATCGTGACCACCGTAAAATTGTAGTCGTTGATGGTGAAATTGGTTATGTTGGTGGGTTTAATGTTGGTGATCAATATCTGGGCCGTTTACCTAAATTTGGATATTGGCGTGATACTCATTTGCGTATTCTCGGTGAAGCAGTGGCATCTTTACAAATTCGTTTCACAATGGATTGGAATGCAACTGTTGGTCCGGATGAAAAATTATCATACAGTGAAAATTACTTCCCTGAAGTTTCAAATGCGCCTGGTAATGTTAGCATGCAAATTGTTTCCAGCGGTCCTAACACTGATACGGAACAAATTAAAATGGGTTATCTTAAAATGATTAGTAGTGCTACTAAATCAATTTGGATTCAATCACCATACTTAATTCCTGATGATTCATTAATTGATGCCTTACGTGTAGCTGCTTTATCCGGAATCGATGTCCGGATTATGATTCCGGATATGCCTGACCATCCGTTTATTTACCGAGCAACGCAATATTATGCACGTTTACTACATAATAGTAATATTCACATTTATTTGTATCGGAATGGCTTTTTACATGCTAAAACTTTTGTAGTTGACGATCATATTGCTTCAGTGGGGACAGCTAATTTAGATATTCGTAGTTTCAAATTGAATTTTGAAGTTAATGCTTTTATTTATGATAAAGATATTGCCAACCAGTTGCATGATATTTTCTTAAATGATCTTAAACACTCCACTGAATTAACGAACGAAATGTTGCGTAAACAAAGTCGCTGGTTACGCTTTAAACAACATTTTTCACGGTTGTTATCACCGATTTTGTAATGTTTAATCTAAGCAGTCAATATTGACTGCTTTTTTATTTGTTTATTTATTCCTTCAAAGGAATAAATTTTTTCCATATTTTTCGAGTATATATAAGCCATAAACAAAAAGCTTTTTTATAGTAATCATCATATTTTACGTAAAAAAGGCTTTACTAACACTTTCTTTTTCACATAAAATAAGAAATGTTATTGTTTAAATTTTTATCTAAGGTGATTGTTTATGAAAGATAAGGAAGATTCGCCGTTATCGCGTTCAATGTCGGTTGGCCAAATCGAAATGATTTCATTAGGTGGCGCCATTGGCGTCGGTTTGTTTATGGGATCAACTTCAGCCATCGAATGGACTGGTCCTTCAGTTATCCTTTCCTATGCGTTAATGGGCGTAATTTTATACGTGATTATGCGAGCTTTAGGTGAGTTATTATATGTTGATCCTAAAACCGGTTCATTTGCTAGTTTTGCTTCAGAATATGTGCATCCTATTGCTGGTTACCTAGCCGAATGGGCCAACGTTATTGAATATATTATTGTCGGCATGAGTGAAGTTGTTGCGGCAACTGACTACTTAAAATACTGGTGGCCGCACATTTCGCCTGTTTTATCCGGAACAATTATTATTGTAATGCTCACATTAGCCAACTTATTATCTGCAAAAACATACGGTGCATTGGAATTTTATTTCTCAATGATTAAAGTCGTTACAATTGTTTTAATGATTATTCTAGGTTTGCTAATCATTTTCTTAGGTTTCGGTCATCATGGTGTACCGATTGGGTTAAGTAATTTGTGGTCACATGGCAGTTTCTTTACCGGTGGTTTTAAAGGGTTTATGTTTGCTTCAGCAATCACCATTGGTGCTTATCAAGGAATTGAATTGTTAGGTATCTCAGCTGGTGAAGCTAAAGAACCACGGAAAGCCATTGTCAAATCAGTTAAATCAGTTATTTGGCGGATTTTAATTTTCTACGTTGGAGCAATCTTTGTGATCGTTACCCTTTATCCATGGAACAAGTTAAATGCGATTGGATCACCATTTGTTGAAACCTTTGCCAAAATTGGAATTACTAGTGCAGCGGGCATTATTAATTTTGTTGTATTAACAGCGGCAATGTCAGGAGCTAATTCTGGTATTTATAGTTCAAGCCGAATGTTATTTAAACTATCAACTGAACATGATGCTCCTCGTATTCTTTCAAAAGTATCTAAACATAAAATTCCTAATGTTGCGATCTTAGCTATTTCATTTGGCATTTTTCTAGGCTTTATTCTTAACATGATTATGTCAGCTCTAAACAAATCAATGGCTAATCTCTTTGTAATTATCTTTAGTTCAAGTATTTTACCGGGTATGGTACCGTGGTTTGTTATTTTATTAGCTGAATTACGCTTCCGGGAAAATAACCCAGATATTTTGAAAGATCATCCGTTTAAATTACCGCTTTACCCATTTTCCAATTATTTAGCATTATTTTCATTAATCGTGATTGTATTATTCATGTTCATTAATCCTGATACCCGTGTTTCTGTATCAATCGGAGCTGGTTTACTATTAATTGCAATCATTGTTTACATGATTAGACATCGCAAACAAACTAAGAATTAATATAAAAAAAGCTGACGTAAATTACGTCAGCTTTTTTTATATTTTAAAACCACCCTAATAAGCATATGCACAGTTTACTTACTAAGATGGTTTTAACAGAGTTTATTTAATTAAGAGGAACACAAAATTAATTACCATTCATAATCCGTTGGATCTTGTAATCCTTTGCCGGTAGCTTTATCTAATAAAATGCGTTGTTCAAAATGAGCAACGTTGCGCTTAGTAGTCTTAACCATGTCGGGATTAACGGAGACATAGTCAATACCACTTTGGATTAAGAAATTAGTATATTCGGGATATTCAGATGGCGTTTGTCCACAAATAGAAACCGTTTTGCCATCGCGATGAGCAACCTTAATCAAATGACGAATTGCGCGTTTAATTGCTAAGTTGCGTTCATCGTATAAATGCGCAATCGCATCATTATTACGATCACAACCCAAAATCAACATCGTCAAATCATTAGAACCAATAGAATAACCATCAATATATTGATTAAATTGATCAGCTAGAATAATGTTAGAGGGAATTTCAGCCATCATTAAAACTTTAAAATCAGCGCTTCGTTTTAAACCAGCGTCTTGCATTAAAGTAGTAATTTCTTTAATTTCATCAACGGTACGAACGAAAGGAATCATCACGTTTAAGTTTTTAAGACCATAATAATTACGTACTTTTTTAACGGCTGCTAATTCTAGTTTAAAGCCTTCACGATATTTAGGATCGTAATAACGCGATGCCCCGCGCCAGCCTAGCAAATCAGCTGGTTCATGAGGTTCATATTGGTCGCCGCCTTTAAGATTACGATATTCACCTGATTTAAAATCAGAGAACCGTAAAATTACGGGCCGTGGTGCAAAAGTACGGGCTACTTTGGCAATGCCATCAGCTAACATATCAATCGCTTTTTGGGCTTCGCCGTGATCAATCATATACAACGGATGTTCATGAATATAACTTGTCCATAAAAATTCTTCACGCAACAAGCCAATTCCATCTGCTGGCAATGAAGCATATTTTTCCGCTAAATCAGGGTTACCTAAATTCATCATAACTTGGGTAGCTGTTGGTGCAAAGTATTCAACGTTATTAGTAGTGGTTGATTAGTAGTATGTGATTGTGCAACAGTAACATTACCTGCATAAACAACCCCATTTTTAGCGTCAAGGGTAATTTCTTGGCCCGTTTTTAAAGTAGCCATTGCGGAAGCGCCTAAACTCTTCGTCCCAACTAAGCACGGAATTTGCATTTCACGCGACACGATAGCGGCATGACAAGTCATACCACCACTATCAGTGATAATACCAGCCGCCTTTTCCATCGCTGGCACCCAATCTGGTGAAGTCATTGTCGTAACTAAAATTTCGCCTTGTTTAAATTCATCAATATTTTGTGGATCGTCAATAACATGAACAATGCCAGTAGCCACCCCTGGACTAGCTGGTAAACCACGTAATAATACTTTTTGAGTTGTTTCCATTGTTTTAACCCCATCATCATTTTGTGAATGTTGTTTTGACCAAACCGTTTCGGGCCGGGCTTGCACCATCCATAACTTATTATGATTATCTAATGCCCATTCAGTATCAACACAGCAGCCATAATGCTGTTCAATTTTTTTACCATATTCTGCTAATTGTAATACTTGTTCATCTGTCAAGACAGCTTGATTAGCTTTATCGGGAGCTACCTTTTGCTCTACAACACCGCCGTCAGGTTTACGCGTTAACATGACATCTTGTGTAGCAATTGTCCGTGAAACAATTTGCATATGTTGTTTATCAACTAGCCAATCATCTGGAGTAACAATGCCTTGAACATTGTATTCGCCTAATCCCCAAATACCATCAATCATAATTTGTGATGTATTTCCATCAGCAACATTTAACGTAAACATAATTCCGGAAGCAACTGCGGGTATCATCATTTGTACCGCTGCTGATAAAGCCACCTTTTCTTGTGGAAATGCTTGTTTAGCCCGATAATAAATTGCCCGATCAGTAAATAATGAAGCGTAACACTCTTTAATCTTGGCAATTACATCATCAGTGCCTTTAATATTTAAATATGTATCTTGTTGACCAGCAAAAGAAGCATCTGGTAAATCTTCCGAAGTTGCACTAGAACGAATAGCCACAAACGGATCAGTTTGACCAACACGTTGGGCTAATTGCTGATAAGCAGCACTAAAGTCTTGGGCTAAATCAGCAGGCATTGGTGCTTGCATAATCGTTGCACGAATTTGTGTACCAATTTCGTGCAATAAATCAGTATTTTCAATATCATCTAACTTAGCTAATAACAAATTAACCTTGTCATTCACACCGCTTGCATCCATAAAGTGACGGTAAGCATGCACAGTAGTTGCAAAACCATATGGTACGGGTACTTTAACATGAGAAGTTAACTCACCTAGTGATGATGATTTACCGCCAACAATGGCAACATCATCACGATTAATTTCATCAAACCATAAAATATTCCGTGTCGACATTCCCTTGTCTCCTTTAATTAATCTTACTGTTATGAATGATACGTGAAAAGCAGCAAAATACGCAATTAATAACTGTTATTATTACTAAATTTATACTTAAAATATGCATTTATTTACATTTAAGATAAATTAAATTTACTTTAATTACTTTCGATACAATCTAGTTATGGATACTTTTCAACATATCTTTAAGAATATTAGGCTTATAATTAAAGTAGTAAATTAGTAAAGGAAGAGTATTATTTTGCAATTATTATTAATACTATGTGGCTTAATCATCGGATTTATCATGATTTCATTGGGTATGGGAGCGGCATTATATATTGGTTGTTTTATCACCCTATTCCATTTACCTGATAAAACAGCGGCAGCAACTGCTTTAGTTACTACCCTACCTGCTTTAATTATTGGCACATATAGTTATCGTAAACATGAAGTTGATTTTCATAATGGTAATCATTTACTAATTTGGGCATTATTAGGTACTATTGGTGGCAGTTTGGCAATTCCGTACATTAATAAGCATTACTACCAAATTATCATTAGTGTTATTTTAATCATACTAGCATTATCTATTCTTTATAAAGCATGGCTAGCGCCGCACTTACATCATCATTGGCATATTAGTCATTCATTAGATCGGCTAACGGCGTATTTTGCAAGCGTTATTAGTGGTATTATGGTCGGCTTAGCCGGTATGTCCGGCGGTGGTCCAATTGTAGCGGGCATGCTATTACTTGATGCACCGATTGCGCAAGCCGCTGCTACTTCATCGTATATAAGAATTTGGACAACGACGTTAGGAATTGGTTTGCATTGGCATACTATGACTATTAGTTGGCAACCGGCCATTTTTATGATGATCGGCACTGTTATTGGTGCCGCGTTAGCTCCTCACGTCATGCATAAGCTTGGCGGCAATGAAAAGCGTTCTTTTACGCACATCATGAAACCGTTAATTGCATTAATCCTATTATTCATGGGTATTAAGCCATTCTTATAAAAAAGAAAAAGAAGTTCGTAATTTTACGAACTTCTTTTTAATATTCATTAT
>JAHLFS010000005.1 GCA_018883675.1 Candidatus Paralactobacillus gallistercoris
GCACATCATTAATAACGTTGACATCATATTTATCAATAGTAGTAACATTATTGACTTGATATACATATATCTGCTTTAAATCTGTTAAATAAACGTTCATCCCTTTAGTAACCTTATTAAGTGAATGAAAAACAGTATCACTATCCATATAATGACCCGCTAATGCATAATTACCTTGCCCCATAATTTGGTTAGGTTTCATCGTACAAGCCCCTAATGCTAAATAATCACCAGTTTCTCCATAACCATTAATGATCGGGTTAACCATTTTAACAGCGGGAATACTCATCATCCCAATAACAGGAACATCTTTTTTAGTTGTGTTATCAAAAACAGTTTGTGCATCAGCTTCGGTAGTTGCTTTGCCACTAAAGTTAGCTTGTTTTCGTTTGTTTTGATTGATTGTCTTTTGACTAACATGACTGGTATTTTGCTTTTGACTATATCTAATTAATTCACCTTGAAAGAATTGTGAATTCACAAAAGTATAAGTTAAACCACCAATTATTAGTAAACAACCAATTAATATACCAATTTTTTTGAATTTCATATTCAATCATCTCTTGATTTTTATATTTACATTTATGCAGTATAAATGTAAAATCTATTTGTAAGTTTTTTCGGGACAGTCCCGTAAAAACTAATATAATTATACATACAAAGAGGTGTATTAAAAATATGCTTAGTAAATTATTAATGGCTACAGGTATTAATGACACTGCTAGTAGCACTTTAAGTAATGTCTTTGGTGCAGCTTCACAAGGTGATTTGTCATCATTCATCATTAATAAAGTATCACCATTTATTCCAGCATTACAAACAGTATTAGGTTTAACAGCATTAATTATCACAATTGTATTAGCAATTAAGTTAGCTGTTTCTGGTGCGGCTAATAATCCTAATGCTCGTTCTCATACAATTATTGGTTTTATTGTTGTTTTAGTTGCTGTAGTAATTGGTGCTAGTGCACAACCATTATTAGCATCTGTCATTGCTTCATAATTATCATGACTAAAAATAAATTAGATGATTATGATAATACCACTGCTACCATCATGTCATACATCCCTAAAAAAGAAAATGCATTATTAGGATTTATGACTTATACGCAATTAGCATGGGTTGGTGCTGGTATTATTGTTGGAATTATTTTCTTTTTAATCACTAAATGGTTGTTAAGTTACTTTTTAGGATGGTTAGCATGCTGGATTATTAGTGCAATTATTTTTTTACTTGCTGCAGCGCCATTTTTAGTTGCTGGCTTTTTACCAATTCGCAGCAAGGGTAAAAATCCAGTCACAATGTATCATCTCGATACGTTGTTAAAGTTATTAGCTAATGAAAAATACGAAAAGGGGATGTATCTGAACTATCAGAAAAATCATCCCACTTTACATAATGAACATGCAATTACCATTACTAATGAAAGTACTTATGTAGAATATCCAGTCAAAAAGAAAGGTAAAAAGTAATGAGACGTTTAAATCAAGCTAATCATAGCAATAATCCACACCATACTTATTCAATGGTTGCCAGTATTGCGGTAGTTTTATTCATTATCTATTGCTTAGTCATTCATACTTCATTCTTATGGATTGGTTTTAGTGTTTTATTATATTTGATCTTTATGTTCATTATTAATAATCCTACTAATACGCTTGTTAAGAAGTTAATCAACCTGCGGATGAAGCGAATGAAAAGAAAGCATATTCGATAAACAAAATTAGCTAGTCAATTATGACTAGCTTTTTTCAAATTAACTAATAATTGCCACTGAAGAAAGGAATTTTAAGGTTACTAGCAAATGAATAATATCTTAGTAATTGTTGTTTTGATACTAGCAATTGCCGTGGTAATGATCACAATTTGGCAATTAAAGCGGAAACGTAAATTTAATAATCAAGCTCGTACATCAAAAGAAAAAGTTGATGAAATTATTGATGATGGCGATGAAGATGACACCAGTAGTGATTTACCAATTCTTGATTTAGGAATTGTCCATGAAGGTGACGAAAAGTTTGAAGATTGGGAAACAATTCAAGATCTCTTTCATGAAGCTGGTATTCGTAACGTTGCTAACAATATGATTGAGCTTTGTACTGATGATGGTACACGCCAATTTGTTGGGATTGCTGAAATGGCACAGTCTAACCCGTTTTTACAGTCACACAGTGAGGAAAACATGGATAATATTTTCCAAAATGTTTGGTTAGATAGTTTAACTGAAAATACCAAGATTACTAGTCAATGGCAACGTAAAGATATGCATGATTTCTTTGAAAAAGCCGAACAACGGTTAGCTGATGATCCTGACGAACCAGCTTATTTAAAGGAATTAGGACGTAAAGTAATTAATCATGCTCGTGAAGAAGAAAACGATGTTGATCGGATTGAAAACCATGTTTATGTTGAATTTTTAACTACTGTTACTGATCGTGAAGTCTATGGTGATAGTCCTGAAGAAATTGAAAAGATGGTCTATCAAGTTGCTAGTGAAAATATTCTTCGCAAGATTATTAAGAGTAATGATAGCTTACGCTTACGTAGTCATGAATTAACACAATTAAACAACTATGAAATTTTAGAGTTGATTTATAAGACTTTAAACCGTAATGCATCAAAGAAAATGCGGTTTGATAAGTTTGTTAAACAACAAAAATTTACCTTATTTAGTAGTGCTTATATGACTGATAAACAAGTTAAAGATATTCACCGTCACTTACAATTGGAATACCAATTAGCACAAAGGTTAAAGCATGATCATCAAAATGAAGAACTTGAACAGCAAGTAGTTGCTGCTTATCAAAAGTTAATTAATTATCAGAACCAAAAACGTCATGCTTTGCAAGAAAAGCTAGATAAAAAGGAACAACGTCGTTTAAATCAAGAAGTTATTAATAACAAATAGAGGGAGAACACATGTCATTTTTTAAACATCATGATGATTCAGAAACCACACCACAACCTGATCTTAATATCAAAGAAGATAAAAATATTAAATACATCCCTATCCAAAAGAATAAAAGTGCTAGTTCAGTGATTGGACAAGTAACACAAGTTGATGTCCTCTCACCTGCTGCCATTTCAATTGATAGTGATTATCCTAATCCTAGTGACACAGTATTAATTAATGAAACTGGTGGCACTAAGTCTTTTTATCGTCCTTATTACATTGTGCCTGCTGGCTACCCTCGTAATATCAATATTGATACCTTACAAAATGTCATTGATCATGGCTGGATTGATTGTGCGATTGATATTCATCCCCGTCCTAATGGTGAAGCTGACCGTGATTTACGTCATATTCAAACGATTCTTGAAAGTAATAGTCAATTTCAAAGTGATCATGGGATGCAGTTCCAATTAAGAGATAACTTGCTTAAATCTGAAGATATTGAAGTTGTTCTTAGTGAATTACAAAAGCATGATAACCGTTTATATGACGTTATTATCACGTTCTTAGTGTATGGCAAAAATCATAATGAATTAGATCAAAGATGCCATCAATTCGCTGATGAAATGGATAATAATGGCTTTACCGTACAACCAGTTACTCATCGTGTTAAGTCTGGTTTCTTAGAAACAGTACCATTAGGTGTGCCAATTGCCACTTTAAACGATATGTTGCGAATGGTTGACCGTTTTGCGTTATCACAAATGGATTTAGCACAAAATGCGAGTGGTGAATTTAATGAAGGAATTCCGTTTGCCCGTAACTTAAAGACTGGACAAGAAGAATATCTTAATGTGTTTGGTACAAAAGAAAAATCACCTGATAACTATAACATGTTTATCATGGGACAGTCTGGAAGTGGTAAGTCTGCTGCTAACAAAATTAAAATTTACCGTGAAGTTACAATGCTTGGCTATCATCACCGTTCAATTGATCCTGATGGGGAATACGTTAAGTTAGCCCATACCTTACACCAGTTAAATCTTGATATTACACCTGATAGTGATTTCTGTATTAATCCATGTTCATTATCAGTTGCTGAACGTGAATTAGATGATTTTGCGTTTGATAAGGATGAATTAACTGATAGTGAATACAATGATCTTCGCAATTTACTCAATAACAAGAACATTAATAGATCACAAATTATCAAACGTAATGGTAAGCACTATTTGCGGTATGTACCAATTTTACAGAAGATTAATCAAATTGAAGACTTTATCAATCAAATTTTTATTGTTGAAGGCAATGAACAACTTAACTTTACTGAACGTGCTTGCTTAGAAAAAGCAATTTCTGAAGTATTTAATGATTTAGGAATTACTAATGATCCAGCTTCGTTATGTCAAGGACAAGCGGGCAGTATTAATGGTGTTTGGTACGAAAATATGCCTAAACCTGAACCAACATTATCAATGATTGATCAAAAACTACGTGAATTGTTTTATAACAAACAAAAAGAACATTCACCAATTAGACGGTTATTAGCCGCTATGCAAGCCTATCTAAAGACGGGTACAAAACCATTATTTGATGGGCAAACTAATTTTGGACGTGGACACGATACTAAATTAGGTAAGTATTACTACGTCAATTTTAATATTTCTGAACTTTCTGGTTCATTCAAACACATTGCATATTATGTATTAACACAATTGCTATGGAATGATTGGATTAAAAATCCAGAATTTGCCGCACATAAAAAAGTGCTAGATGCTGATGAAATTTTACAAGAAATTGATAACAATAGTTGGGCTAGTTTTATGGAACTAGTTGTACGGCAATGCCGTAAATATAACGCTTCATTAACAACAATTGCACAAGACTTAGATCGTGTTGAAGATAACAACAAAATGCGTGCGTTGATTTCTAATTCACAGTTCTTCTTCTTTACACATATTAAACAAGCTCGTCGTGAAGCAATTCAACACGCCTTTCAATTAAATGATGGCGTTATGGATCAATTATGCGGTGAAACTGAAAAAGGTGAAGGTGTAATGATGAACCGTAACAAGTGTTTATGGGTTAGAACTGATGTTACACCAGAAGAATTAACGTTTGTTGAAAGTAATGTTTCTAAACAACGTGAACTCGAAAAAGAAGCAACTGATCGCTTTAAATTGGCTAATAAGGAATTACGTAAAAGCATTATTGGTCGTGGGGATGATTAAAGATGACACATTTATTTATAATGATGCACTTACAATGTTTATATAGCTTAATTCATTTACATCTTAGTGGTATTGATCTAGGGCAAGTCCACGCTTTATTAGCAGCTAATATTTTTAGTAATATTATGAGTGGCGTTGCTCATGGTCTTAGTCAACTATGGAATGGTGTAACTACTGTTGCTTCAAAAGTTATTAATGGGGCAACACAATTGTTTAGTGATGTGGTATCAACATTGCTTTCACCAATTGTAAAGCTATTAATATCCCTTTTTTGGAATTCTAAGATTGGTTTATGGTTAGTTAACCATTCAATTGCAGGAACAATTTTTGTCCTTGAAAATGGCAAAAACGGCTTAAACAGCAGTAAATATCTAGAAAATATTATTGATAAAAACCCTTTGGAATTAATCTTTAGTGGTAATCACGTTGCCATCTTTAATTATATTGATAGTAATATCACTACTATTTTCTTGGTAATTAGCATTTTTATCTTATTAGCAGGAATTATTTTTGCATGTCAACGGGCAATGATCAGTACCGTTTTAGATAATAATCTTTGGCGGACTGAGCTATTTCAAACCAGCTTTAACGTAATTTTTGTTGTCGTATTCTTGTCATTATTACCATATATTATTGACTTATTCTTACAACTTGATGGTGTTATCTTACTTAGTTTCCAAAAACTAATGATGGGAATTCATCTTAATGGCTTAAACCATATTAGTACGCTTTTTGGTAAGGATATTATCAAATCGTTCTTTGACAATAAGACACCAACGTTATGGCAAGTTGCTTGTGAAATGGGTGCTGACAGTCAGACGATTAATGCATGCTTATCTAAAGGAGCAGGTACTGGTTTTATTTTTAACTTTATGTTCTTATTAATCAGTTTAGGAACAGCAATTTGGGTTAAATTTTATTACTTCTGGCGTGAAATTTCCTTTACCATTTTATATGCACTTGGTTATTTACAAATTCCAATGATTGTCTTCCATACACAACGTTGGCACTTTACTCGTTGGTGCACAGCAATGTTTGGTGTCATCTTTATTCAGGCAATTAATGGCTTAGTAGTAACGTTAATGTCATTATTCTGGATGGCGTGCTTATATGATTTAAATAGCTCTAATACTAGTGTTGCTGGTAGTTTCGGGATCATGATCACGATGGTAATGATTTTACTAGTCTTTCAACCCGTAAGTAATGTTATTGCCCATCAATTAGGAATTGATACGAAGATGACTGATAACTTACGGGAAAGTTCATCATCATCCCTTAAAGGTGTTGCTGCTGCAGTAACTACAGGTGCAGTTGTTGGTGGTGTAGCAGGTGGTATTAGTGGTATTAAGGGTATTAGTAAATTAACAGCTGGTTCACTTGGTGCATTAAAAGCTAAGCGTGAAGCGTTAGCAGCTGCGAAAGATGCTGATAACCGTACTAATCGTTTACACCCGAAAATGCCACGTTCTTACTATACTAATAGCAACTTAGCTAAGAGTGGTTTACATGATCTTAATAGAGGCGCACGTGCTTTAGCAGGAACAGTTGGTAAGAATGCCGCTAACTTAATTGAAATGGGTGCAGGGCTTAAACCTAAAGATAAAGATGAAGATTATCTTAAAAACCTTGGTAAAACTGAAGCTGGCGGTATTATTGACGACAACTTAAAAGCCGCTAAAGGTTTAACTAAGAAAGCATTACATCGTTTAGGCTTAAATACCTTAGCTGATCATATCAATGCTGACCGTGGTTTGTTTAATAAAAACAATAAGGCTGATAAAAATAATAGTGATATTGATGCCGCTGCTGTTAATAAGGAAAACATTAATGATCATTTAGGTGAAGACGTTCACGGTAAGGATGCAACCGCAAAGAAGCAAAGTGCTATTAATAGTAACCATACTGACGAAAATAGTCGTGTTGCTTCATCAGTATTACGTTCACGAGCACACAGTGCTGTTAATCCAGCATGGGAACGGAGTAAAGCACAAGCAGTTATTGACAGTATGAATGATGCCCTTGCTAGTGAAGGGGCAATTACTGACCCTAACCAAAGTGACTACAATAATGATAATGTTAGTCCGAATAGTGTTAGTGCTAAGTTTAGAAATAATCTTCGTAAGCATGGTTTTACTAATGACGAAGCGGAAAAAATTTCTGGAACAGTAATGAGTGGTTTAACTGATCATAATGGTTATGCCGCTAATGCTGGCACAAGTGCTAATGGAATTGATCCTAAACCAGATCAATCAATTAATAACCTTGATGATGTTGGTAATAGTAATACGGCAATGGCTGATATTAATGAAACACCAATTGCGAGAAAGGGTTTGATTGCACGCAACTTTAATAATGGTAATACTACACCTGTAACAACCATGTCACCACAAGAATTAAATGACAATATCTTGCGGAATGCTGATGGTACGGTTGCTCCTGATGCGATTCAAGCCCATGTTAGCAACAATGGTAGTTACATTACCGCTGCCATGAATGATGGTTCATTCAAGAACATTTCCAGCAGTGATTTAGGGGATGTTAGTCTTGATGATCATCAAGAAATTGTCCAACCATTATCTTTAGACAATGGTGTTTTACAACCAGCAACCAGTGACGGACATGTGCAAGCAGCAACGTTATATCAAAATAAACAAGCTGTCTCTGCAGTAGGACGAATTCCCGCAATTAATTCATTATTAGCCGACTATAACGCTAATAACGGTGTTGCCACTGGTTATCATAATGATGCGATTCCAGTCGCTAATAACTTAGTTGATCTTGGTGGTTACACTGGTGAACACTTAGCTAACGATAATAACTTTACTAAGTTTGCATTAAATGCTGATCATGACGCTTCATATGTAGTTGGTTGGGATGATAGTGCGAATAAGTGGAAACGAATTTCACCTAAAATGAGCGGTATTGATAATTTAAGTGGTGGTACTAACGTTGAAGTACCTTTGAATTTAAATGACGCCACAATGCAATTTGCTGATGATGATAGTTTGCATGGTGCTAATATTACTAACGATTTAAATGATAGTAGTGTTAATAAAACCATTGCTAGTTGGTTAAAGAACATTAAATTAAACAATTATGTTCATCCAACAGCATTTAATAAGATAAACTACATGAAGAACCACTATGGCAACCAAAATATCAATACCATTTCATTCTCAACTGATGAATAAGGAACTTACTAATGGATAAAGAAAAAGTATTAAAAAAATACCGCTTTAATACCTTTATTATTAGATTACAATGGTTGCTTGTTATCTTTGGCTTGATTTATATGTGTTTAACTAACCATTTATTATTAGGGATATTCTGCTTATCAATACCACCATTGCGATACTTCTTTTTCCCATTAATTAAAGAAAAAGAGTATCTTTATAGTAGTGTTGATCGAATTTTGCCAATTACTGCGTTTATGCATTTCCTCAATAAGTCATTACCGATGCCATTTGGTGATCAGGTAATGAATGTTGTTGGCATTATTGTTGGCTGCTTATTAAGTATCTATAATGGTTATGCTTTACTTATTTATGAAACCATCACAATTAAAAAGGATTATCCGCCAAAGTATTCATCACGAGATAAACATATTACGGATATTATCCGTAAGTATCACTTATTACATCGTCAAGCGGAAATACTAGTTGATTGGGATGATCAAAATCAGCAGCAAAAGATTAATAAAACAGCTAAGTTTTTTAAACAAAAGGAATTGGCGGAACAATTAAATCCATTAGGAGTTGACTTCAAAAATGGTGAAAAAAAGTAACAGTTTGCAAGCAACTAAGTATTTACTAAAAAGTAAGGCTAAGCAACGATTATCTAAATCGTCAATGAAACAACTACACAAAAGTAACTTGCATGGCTATAAGGTAACACAGTACAAAAAGGGAAATTAATAGGTGAGAATGGTTATCGTTTGAAGTTACTAATCCGTTAATCTATTATTGTTGTTATATAAATCTTCTTGAAAGGGTGTTTACATGGCACAATTAAACCATTTAGATAAGCATTTTAATACTTTAGATGATTTTTTAGGTACACATTTTATTTATACATACGATAATGGTTGGGAATACGAATGGTATGCTAAAAATGATCATACTGTTGAATATCGTATTCATGGCGGTATCGTAGCTGGTCGCTGGGTTAAAGATCAACCTGCTTACATTAATATGTTAACTAACGGTATTTATAAAGTCGTTTGGACTGAACCAACGGGAACTGATGTTGCTTTGGATTTTGTCCCTAATGAACATAAACTTAATGGCACGATTTTCTTTCCAAAATGGGTGCATGATCATCCTGAAATTACGGTATGTTTCCAAAACGAACACCTTGATTTAATGCGTGAAGCACGGGATAAGTATCCAACATATCCGAAAGTAGTTATTCCCGAATTTGCCCATATTACTTATATTGGCGATGCTGGACAAAATAATGATGATGTCATTAATGAAGCACCATATAAAGGAATGACCGATGATATTCGGAATGGAAAATTCTATGATGAAAATTACCATCATAAAGCTAAATGAACTACACCGGTACTTTATGCCGGTATAGTTAATTAAACATTTATAAAGGAGCTACCCATGTTATCAATGTTGCATAATTGGCAAGATTTAATTGGAAGCTTTATTGGGATTATAGGATCTGTATTAGCGGTAATTTGGCAATCTTATAAAGATAAAAAGAATTCATTGGCGCAAACCAGACCATATATTGTTTGCTATCAGAAGAATGATGCAATTTATTTGAAAAATTTGGCAGACTATCCCGCATTATTAATAGAAACTGAAATTACATTCGATCATATATTAAA
>JAHLFS010000063.1 GCA_018883675.1 Candidatus Paralactobacillus gallistercoris
TTAATAGCTTTTTGTAAAACTATTAAATAGTCTTTCAAGATTTATAAAGTTAAATACTTATTATTTTTCCAAGCCTTCCGTAATTGCCTGTGGATAATCTTGCGCTACAATAGCAGCACAACGCGCACATAATTGTGGGAAGCGTTGGTCAGTACCAATATCCTTTTTAATCATGCGGCAACGTGGACAAACAGCACCCTCAGCGTGTTTAACTGTAATTGCTACATCATCAAAGTACATTGCATCCGCCGGTGCATCTTGTAAATCAGCAATATGTAAATCAGATACAATCAATAATTGCATGATGTTAGCATCCAATTCTGTTAATAAATCTTTAACTGGTTCATTAGCATAAATCGTTACGGCTGCTTCCATTGACTTACCGATGATTTTCTGATTACGAGCTGTTTCTAAAGCCTTAAGTACTTTGTCACGTAAGATCATAAAGTTACTCCAAATACTTAATAAGGTGGCATCATCTTCATGAGCAGTTACCACTGGCATTTCAGCTAATTGCACATAATCTTCAGTTTCATGCAAGTAACTCCAGACTTCTTCAGCAGTATGCGGCATAATTGGTGTTAATAATTTGGTTAAAGCTACCAAAATGTCATACATTACGGTTTGCATGGCCCGCCGTTGATGATCATCTTTTGATTCAATGTAAATCACATCTTTAGCAAAGTCTAAGTAAAATGCAGAAAGATCATTTACTAAGAAAGCAACAATCGTTTTTTGGACAGTTACAAAATCATACTTATCGTAAGCGTTTAAGCAAGTCGTAATTACTTGGTTCAAACGTGCTTCCATATATTTATCAACTGATGTTAATTCTGAGTAAAGAACTTGATTATTAGCTGGATCATAATCAGCGGTATTAGCAAGCATGAAACGCATGGTATTCCGAATCTTACGGTAAGTTTCGGAAGCTTGCTTAAATGATTCCATTGATACACGTACATCAGCGGAAGTGTCCACTATAGTTACCCATAAACGGATGATTTCAGCACCCATTTGTTTAATAACAGTTGCTGGTACAATGACATTTCCTAATGATTTACTCATCTTCCGTCCCTTATTATCAAGGGTAAATCCTTGCGAAACAAGGGC
This sequence comes from Candidatus Paralactobacillus gallistercoris, assembly GCA_018883675.1. Lineage (GTDB taxonomy): Bacteria > Bacillota > Bacilli > Lactobacillales > Lactobacillaceae > Paralactobacillus_A > Paralactobacillus_A gallistercoris. Next base: position 1,111 of record JAHLFS010000063.1, read on the forward strand.
CTTATATGGTGCAGCATCGTTTACAGCCGTGCTAGTAATTAAGCTAGCATTGAACCAACCACGATATTGATCAGATCCTTCTAAGTATAAATCAGCTGGGAAAGCTAAATCGGGCCGTTGCTTTAAGACTGCTTGATGAGATGAACCAGAATCAAACCAAACATCAAGAATATCTTTTTCCTTAGTAAACTTACCATTTGGTGAACCTGGATATGTGAAACCAGCTGGTAATAAGTCTTTCGCATCACGTTCAAACCAAACATTAGAACCATATTCAGCAAATAGTTGCGCAACATGTTCAATGGTTTCTGGAGTAATAATTGCATCGCCATTTTCAGCATAAAAAATCGGTAATGGCACACCCCAAGCACGTTGCCGTGAAATTACCCAATCGCCCCGGTCTTTAATCATGTTGGCTAACCGCGTTTTGCCCCATGCCGGCATAAAATCAATTTTAGCAATTTCATCTAAAATTTCTTGCCGAATTTTATCAATGGAAGCAAACCATTGAGTAGTGGCTCTAAAGATAACCGGTTTCTTTGTCCGCCAATCATGTGGATAACTATGTGTAAAGAATGATAATTTCAACAAAGCCCCATTTTTTTGTAATGCTTCGCTTACCATTTTATTAGCATCATCATAAAAGACGCCTTCAAAACCAGGTGCATCCTTAGTCATATAACCTTTAGCATCAACAACTGAAAGTACTGGTAAGTTATACTTCACGCCGGCATTATAGTCATCTTCACCATGTCCAGGAGCAGTATGTACTAAACCAGTACCCGCATCTAAAGTAACGTGGTTGGCTAAAATAACTAATGAAGTCCGGTCGTAAAGCGGATGTTGGGCAGTCATTTTTTCTAATTGTGTTCCTTTTAATGTTTGCAAAACTTCAACTGATTGCCAACCTAAAGCAGCTTTAACTTGATCAAGCATTTTCGCAGCCACAACATACTTATGCCCATCAGCTAATACTTGTACATATTCAAAGCGTGGATTAACTGCAATTCCTTCATTAGCAGGAATGGTCCATGGTGTCGTTGTCCAAATAATAAATGATGTATCATTATCTAATAGCCCTTTGCCATCAACCACTTTAAAGGCAACGTACATTGATGGTGATTTAACATCATGATATTCAACTTCAGCTTCAGCTAATGTTGATTCGGAAGACCATGACCAATAAACGGGTTTCTTACCTTTATAAATTAAACCACGTTGTGCCATTTTACCGAATAAGCGAATTTCTGCAGCTTCATATTCTGGTTGTAATGTAATATATGGATGATCCCAATCAGCAGAAATGCCCAAACGCTTAAAGTCGTTCCGCTGCTTATCAATTTCATTCATTGCGTATTGATAACATAATTTCCGATATTCAGCTAAATCCATCGTTTTCCGATCAATGCCTTGTTTAGCTAATTGTTGTTCAATTGGTAAGCCATGAGTATCCCAACCAGGAACAAACGGTGCCCGGTAACCATGCATCGACTTGTAACGAACAATAATATCTTTACTAATTTTATTCATTGCATGACCCATATGAATATTACCATTAGCAAATGGCGGCCCGTCGTGCAAAATGAAAGTAGGTTTGCCTTCATTTAATTTTTGACGTTGTTCATAAAGATGATTTTCAGCCCAAGCTTTTTGCCATTCAACTTCACGTGTTGGCAAACTACCACGCATTGGAAAAGCAGTTTTACCCATATTTAACGTTTCTTTAATTCGCAAAATAATCTTCCTTTCATTTATAAGTAATTATAAAAAAAGATCTTCATCACACATAGGACGAAGATCTCGTGGTACCACCTAATTTCAAATACTTAACGTATTCCTCAAAAATGAAATAACGGTCATTAGCCGGCATAACCTACTTTAATTTCAAATATGCGTAATTAAGATGATAATCTAATTAGCCTAAACGTTGATCTTTCACTGTCATCAACTCGCTGTAGTTCGGTTTTAATTAAATCGTGTTCTTAATATTAATTGTTTATTCCAATGAATCAGGATCATCAGGAAAGACAACAGTTGTAACTGATTCAGCTGAATTATTTTCACTATTAACAGTTTGATCATCAGCCGGTGCTTGTGTCATATATTGGTCACTAACTGGTGCTTCACTATTAATAATTGTACTATTAACATTATTATCAATGTCACTACTCATTGAACCATACATTGCATCGCTATCTTGGAATTGATCCAATGTATCATCATCTTGTTTAAGCAACTCATTCCATTCAGGACTTTTAACTACTTCGAGTTGTGATTCTAACATTACCTGAAGTCGTTGTCTGAAAATCCGGGCTTGCTTCTTTAAATCATCAGTTTGAACAGTAATTTGCCGTGCCTTTTGTGATGCTTCTTCTAAAATACGATTTGATTTTTCAGTAGCATCATTCAACAATTCTTGGGCATTCTTTTCTGCACTTTGTTGAATAATATCTGCTTCTTTTTGTGCATTTGTCTTTACCTTATCTGCTGCTTCTTGAGCAACAATAATTGACTGATTCAATGCATCTTTTAAGTCAGTAAAGTACGTTAATTTTTCTTCATTAGCCTTTACTTTCTTTTGTAATTCATCATTTTCTTTTAGAACAGCTTCATAATCTTTAACGACTTGTTCAAGAAAATCATTGACTTGATCTTGATCATAGCCACGCATGCGCAAATTAAATTCTTTATTATGAATGTCCAAAGGAGTAAGTGCCATGAAATTTTCCTCCAATACCACGCTTATTTTCTGAGAACACGTAATGACAAACGATACTTAGCCTTACGTGTTTGTCCTTCAATGTCATTTAATTGAATACGACCAAAACCACGTACAGAAATAACATCAGAAATTGCTACTTCAGCATCAGGCTTATCACACACTTGCCAGTTCAACTTAACTTTTTCATTATCAATTAAAAGTTTGGCGCGTTGCCGTGAAATATGGTAAACCGTCGATACGATCGTATCTAATCGCATTGAACTTACCAAAGCACCTTCATTTTGCCAATCATCATTAGGAATAAGTAATTGTGATAATGACACTGGTTGTAAACGTACTTTAGTACGCCCCATACGCTCAATTTGATCAACAATGTAATTTAACATTGTTTTTTCAGTAAAAAATTGCCAATTAGTACCATCACTAATAATATCGCCAAAAACATGTGGTTGAACGCCCATATTAAAAAGCGTTCCCATTATCTGTGAATGGGTTAAATTAGCAAATTTAACAGGATAGTCAACTGCAATTAATTGTAATTCAAAATCACCAGTTGTCGGTGTTAAATAATCAGGTGCTAGTAATACTCGTTGTCGTTCCGCATCAACATAACCACCGCACTCATGATATTTGATATCCCGATGAGTGCCTAATAACGAACGGACAATGTAACGTTGCCGCGGATCAAGATAATCTGTTAAATACGGACGATACTGCTCAGTAGCAATTGCAATCCATTCATTAACTTGATCAATAAAAGAACCTTCATCTTTGCGAAAGTGCTGATAAACATTATTACTTAACAAGAATTACTTTAACCTCACTATTTAAATCATAACATAATAAATAAACGATTTAAGAGATTTTCTAAAATCACTAATACAAAAATAGCAATCATTGGTGAAAAGTCTAAGCCAAAAATTGGGGGAATAAATCGCTCAAAAATATTTATATATGGTGCAACAATGCCGTTTAACCATTGCCCAAAACGTGAATGATAAGCATTAGGAAACCAACTTAACAAAGCTGATACACAAATAGCTAGTATGTATAACTCAATGAGCCAATTAACAACATGTGATACCACATATAAAAACATTTATTTACCCCAATTCGTTAATTTTCAGCACGTTGATGCCCTTCAACAATTTGTGATAGATTGCCATCAATTTCAAAGTTAGCTGGTGTGCATAGAAAAATTTGATCACCAATCCGCTTAATTTCACCTTTAACCGCAAAAACAGCGCCCGTTAAAAAGTCAACAATTCGCCGTGCTTGCATAGCATCAATTCGATCAAAATTAACAACAACCGCACGATTATTTAACAAATGCGTGCCAACTTCTTTAGCATCTGAATAGATGCGTGGTTCAAAAATAACAATTTTATTAACCCGGTGTGAAGCAGCATTAGCATTCATTGCAACTACTTTATTATTAAAATGATTACCTGATACATTAGTATCTTGAGCATCATCAACTGTTTCTTCCATCTGAGATTCTGGTGCTTCAGTATCTTCCATACCTAAAAACTTAGATAAAAACTTATTAGCCATTTTGTTACCTTCCTTCTTCTCAGATTATTAAACACCTATATTATTTAATCAAAAATTATGACCGACGATGTTTAAAAAATGGTGGCACATCATTATTATCACTGCCATCGTTAGCAGAATTATCATTACGTTGGAAAATATCAAATTCTTTTTTTTCAACATTGTCAAAACTACGATTTTGATTATCAGTTACTTGACTTGATGGTTCACGCCGCATATCCCAGTTACCAAAAGGATCACTGTTCCGAGATGCTTCACTAGTTGAAGGCGCAGCTGAACGAGCAACATTAGTGTTTGCACTAGTTGTATGAGTATTATTACGCCGTGCCCGTGGGTGCTTGTCAGGATCAATACCAGTAGCGATAACAGTAACAACGACTTCATCACCTAAGTCTTCATTAATTGAAGTACCAAAGATAATATTCGTATCATCAGAAGCAGCTTCACGAACTGTATCTGAAGCATCTTGTGCTTCAAACAATGACAAGTCAGGACCACCAGTGATATTCAATAATACTTGTTGTGCACCATCAATGGAAACTTCAAGTAATGGTGAAGAAATAGCTTTCTTAGTTGCTTCAATTGCCCGGTTTTCGCCATTAGCAGAGCCAATTCCCATTAAAGCTGAACCTTGATTTTCCATCACTGTCTTAACATCAGCAAAGTCCAAGTTAACATAACCAGGGGAAGTGATTAAATCAGAAATTCCTTGTACACCTTGCCGTAAAATATTATCAGCAACATGAAAAGCTTCCATCATTGGTGTCTTCTTATCAACCATTTCTAACAAACGATCATTAGCAATAACAACAACCGTATCAACATGTTGCTTTAATTCAGCAATGCCTTCAGTAGCATACTTTGAACGACGAGGGCCTTCAAAAGTAAAAGGACGAGTAACAACGGCAACTGTTAAAGCGCCAGCATCTTTAGCAATCTTAGCTACAACTGGTGCAGCACCGGTTCCAGTACCACCGCCCATACCAGCAGTAACAAAAACCATATCAGCACCTTTAAGTGATTCAGAAATGGCTTCTTCACTTTCTTCAGCGGCTTTTTGTCCAATTTCTGGATTAGAACCAGCACCCAAACCACGGGTTAACTTAGGTCCTAATTGAATCTTAGTTTCGGCTTTTGAAGCTTCTAAAGCTTGGACGTCAGTATTAGCAACAATAAAGTCAACGCCCTTAACATCTTCTTCAATCATACGGTTAACAGCATTACCACCGCCACCACCGACGCCAATTACTTTAATTACTGCGCCGGAATTTTGCTTTGAATCTAATGAAAATTCCATTCGTCTATTTCCTCTCATTCATAATACTTATTCAATCTTAATCAAAGAATGAATCAAACCAATGACGCAAATTAATTTTTTCGTTCTTCTTCTTTTTCTTCTTAGGTTTAGCTGGAGTCATTTCATAATTTTCTTCAGCATCTACTTCTGCATCATTTTCACTAACTTGCATAAGATTATCTAACACATGATCAGCATTAACCGGCAATGCACTTGCTACTACCATATCAACTTCAGTTAATTGTGTAGCATATTTAATTAAACTAAGTGCTTGTGAAAATGATGGATGTCGTAAGCCCATTTGGTTAGGAATATATAATTTAACCGGTCGTTTAAAAATACGACTTGCCAAATCAGTAATACCTGGTAAAGCAGTTACGCCACCAGTCATAATAATGCCACCAGGCAAATCTAAAGCATTAGCCATTTGTAAGGAGTGGTTTAAACGTTCAAAAATTTGTGTTAAACGCGCTTCAATAATTTCGGCTAAGTATTTTTCAGAAATCATTTTAGGTTGATCTTGACCAACAATCTTAACAGGGAATGTTTCTGTTTCTGATGCTTCATCAGCCATTGCGACACCATAATCACGTTTTATTTTTTCAGCATTTGCAAAGGTAGTGTTCAAAACTACTGAAATATCTTTAGTGATATATTCGCCGCCTTCTTGATCAACACTAGTAAACTTCAATTTATTATCATGAATAACTGAAGCTGTACTTTGACCGCCACCTAAATCAATTAAAACCGTACCAAAATCACGTTCACCATCAGACAATGCTAATTGGGCTAAGGCTAATGGATTAATTGCAAAGGTCTTAATTTTTAGACCGGCTTTTTCAATACATTTTTCGGTGTTATGAATAATTGTCTTCGGCGCTGTAAATAAAATGCCGTGAAGTTCGAGACGAACACCAATCATGCCCCGTGGGTCTTTGATACCATCAAAACCATCAACAATAAATTCATCAGGTATTAAATTAATAATTTCCCGTTCTGGTGGTAAATTACGTACTAAAGCAGCAGCGGCTACTTCCCGTACATCATCAGAGCTAATTTCCTTAGCCTGATCGCCTACTTTTACCATCCCTTGTACAGGTTCAATTTGAAGCATGGTAGCCGGAATGCCAGTCACTACTTCTTCGATTTGAATGTTCGCTTTTTGTTCTGCTTGATGAACCGCGCTTTGAATAGCTGCAACAGTTTTGTCAATGTCGACGATTACACCGCGGCTTAGGCCTTCAGAACGTTCACTGCCCACACCAATAACATTCATTTGTCCTTTTACATATTCAGCGACAATGACCTTTATTGAAGTGGTTCCAACGTCAAGTCCGACATAAATGTCTGATTTTCCCATAAAAATAGGAACCCTCCTTAACTGCAGTACAAAATTTAACACTTATAATTATTTTATCACACTTGAACTTATTAAAAAAAGCCATTTTGTGCTATTTATCCGGCGAGTGCTGGTCTTTTTTATGTTCAGCCGATTTAGTTGTTGACGTTTGCTTGGCATGATGTTTTGCATCAGAATGACTGCTAATACTAGATTCTTCTTTAATATTTGATAATGGATATGAAAAAGCACCTACTTCTAAATCAATTACACTTTTAGTTTTTAACTGAGCTGCAATCGCCGGATAATAAATAATTTTATTAGAAATATTACGAATATCACCAATAATTTCATTACCATCATTCATAAAAATAATAATTTGATATGGGTTATCTTTTTGCTTTTGATACTTAATTTCAGAAATGCTATTTTGAATTTTACTTGGAAAAGTGCGATACGCTTTAATCATCATGCGTAAATATTGATTATCCGGAAAATTATCGAATAAAGGATAATTGCCAACTGGCTTACTAATTAATTGATGAATGATTTTACCATTCATCAAAATCGCATAGTAACCTTTTTTAGTTGTCTGAAAACCAGCTAAAGGATATTCTTTAACTTTAATTGCAATGTTATTAATTCCCTTTAAACTAAGCGTTGCGCGTTCAATACGAGGTAATTTTTGTTCAATACGGTTAGCAACTTGTTGTTGATTAACTAATGTACTAATAACATTACTTTTATGATTAATATCACTTGCATTAATTACCTGTTGAACCGTTACGGTTTGTTCACCAGTTACACTAACTAAATTAACCCGACTTAAAGGCGTAATTAGATAAATTAAAAACAAGCTAGCCAAGGCTAGCGTTGTTACAATAATAATTAAATTAATAAAAATTCGTTGGGTTACGCGTTTTTTAAACTGTGGTAATTTTTGGGTTAGTGTAGTTTTGTATTTAAGATGATGGGGCGGATTATCATACTGATGATCACGTTGATATTTTTCCCATGGTGTTAAGTTATCATTTTCTGGATCTTGCTTTTTTTTACGTGACCACATTTCATTATCCTCCTATTAACGAATGAGCGTTTGCATGACAGCAATCATGCGATCAGCAGCATCTGGATAGCCCATTTGTTTAGCAGCTTGTCCCATTTGTTTGCGCATTTGTCCATCCTGCATTAATCGATCCGTGTTAGCTAATAAAGTTGCACCAGTTAATTGGTCTTCAGTAATCATCAAAGCAGCATGCTTTTTAACCAAACTATTAGCATTTTTCACCTGGTGATTATTAGTTACATATGGACTAGGAATTAAAATTGAAGGAATTCCTAAAGCAGTAATTTCGGCTAAACTAGTTGCACCAGCACGACCAACGATAGCTGCTAAATCAGGCAAAATCATTGGCATGTCATTAATATAAGGAACAACTTTAACATTATTAGTTAAGTGTACGTCACGTAATTGTTTAGCAACGGTTTGAAAATGAACTTGGCCAGTAGCAAATAAGACTTGATAAACACGATTAGTAAATGCCGGAGCTGCTTCAATAAATGCTTGATTAATCCGTTCAGCACCACGACTACCACCAACAATTAAAATGGTCGGTAACTTAGGATCAAGACCATATTCAAGTAAACGATCATTGGGTTTAATCATCGCAACTTGCTGAGCACGAGGATTGCCAGTTAATACTACTTTTTGTTTAGGAAAAGCACTAGCTACCTCGGGAAAAGTAATCGCAATCTTATCAACAAAGTGGGATAAGAATTTATTAGTAACGCCAGCTACTGAATTTTGTTCATGAATCATTGTTGGCACATGCAATTTATGGGCAGCGTAAACAATAGCTGCAGACACATAACCGCCAGTTCCAATGACAATATCAGGCTTAAATTCAGTAACAATTTTTTTAGCTTGATGAATACTTTTTAGAAATAACGTAATTGTTTTTAAATTATCTAATGATAAGGAACGTTTAAAACCCTGCAATTCTAAAGTTTTAAACGCAATGTGATGGGCTGGCACAATTCGTGATTCCAAGCCACGTTGGGTACCCACATACAAAATATCATCGAGTAAACCTTGTTCACGTAAACGAGAAATTAAGGCTAATGCTGGATAAATATGACCACCAGTACCACCACCAGAAACTATTACTCGCATGGTTTTCCTCCTTGTTTAGCAATTAAGTGATGAACAGCATCAATAAATTCGTCACCGCGTACTTCAAAATGAGAATATTGATCCCAACTAGCACAAGCTGGGGATAACAAAATCACATCGCCTGGTGCACTTAATTGGTAAGCAAGCGGGACGGCAGCGCCAGCTCTTTCTGCAAACTTAATGGTTTTTACTCCCGCCTTGCGTGCAGCAGCGGCAATTTTGTCAGCGGTTTGTCCAAACAAAACAATGGCTTTAACGTGTTCACGTAAACTAGGAATTAAATCATCAAAGCCATTGCCACGATCAAGACCACCTGCTAATAAAATAACTGGTTGCTTAAATGAACGCAAAGCTACCTGGGTAGCAGTAATATTAGTTGCCTTTGAATCATTATAAAAACGTCGTTGTTGATATTCAGCCACGAATTGTACCCGGTGTTTTACGCCCGGAAAAGTGGTCAACACATCAACAATGGCTTGATTATCTTGCCCCATTAACTTAGCAACAGCAATTGCTGCTAACGCATTTTCAATATTTTGTTCCCCTGGCACTTTAATGGCATCAGCTTTAATAATTGGTTCGCCTTTAAAATACAAGGTACCATTCTTTAAGTAAGCACCATCTTCATTAAGATCTTGAGCAGAAAACGGGATTACCTGTGCTTGCGTTTGTTTACTTAAATCACGCCATTCAGCTTTATCCCAGTTAATAACTAAATAGTCATCTGCTGTTTGATTAGCCGTAATTTTCATTTTAGCGGCAATGTAATGCGCACGATCACCATGATAATCAAGATGCGTAGAATAAATATTAGTAATCACCGCAATATGCGGACGTAATTTAGTTGTTCCTTGTAACTGAAAACTTGACAATTCAGTAACCATCACATCATCAGCAGTGGCTTTTTGAACAACTTTACTTGCTGAAACACCAATGTTACCGTCAGCATAGGCATGCCCGCACTTACGATGATCATTTAACATCAATTCAATCATTGTTGTCGTTGTTGTTTTTCCATTCGTACCGGTAATACCAATCCATGGTGCTGATGAAGCTTCAAAAGCTACTTCTGGTTCACTAATTACCGGAATATGATTAGCCGCTGCTTTAACAATCATCGGATTATCATAGCGAATCCCCGGGTCTTTTACCAAATACTGAAAGCCATCATCAAGTAGGGCTGTAGGATGATGACCGGTAATAACCTCAATACCTAACTTACGCAAAGCAACAATATCTGGATCATCAGCAGCAAATTGTTTCAAATCATTAACAGTAACTTGCGCACCAAGTTGATGTAATAGCTTAGCAACGTTAACGCCACTTTCACCCAAGCCTAATACTAATACTTTCTTATCTTGATAAGTTGTGATATGCCGCATCTCATTCTACCTACCTTACTTTATAAAAATAGCCATAAATAAATTGCTGAACATAATAAGCCCACGGCCCAAAATGTAATGTCAATCCGCCATTCAGACCAACCTAACATTTCAAAATGATGGTGAATTGGACTCATCTTAAACAAGCGTTTTCCGGTTGCCCGAAAATAACTTACTTGCAAAATAACACTTGCTGTTTCGACAACATAAACAAAGCCAATTAACAAAAGTGAAAATTCACGATGTAATAGTAACGATAATGCTGCCAAGGTACCACCTAATGCTAATGAACCAACATCACCCATAAAAATCTTAGCTGGTTTATGATTAAAAATTAAAAAGCCAGCTAATGCTCCGATAATGGCCAAACAAATAATTAATAAATCATACTGCTTTTGATGATAACTAATAATGGCATAAGTAGCATACGAAATAATACCTAAGCCAGCCACTAAACCATCTAAGCCATCGGTCAAATTAACGGCATTGGAAAAACCAATTAGCCAAAAGAGTGCAAAAGCAATATAAATAATGCTGGAATTAATACTAAATGGTCCAATATTAAGAATATGGTCGCCACCTTCATGGAAATAAACCATTAAAAAGATAATTCCGCCAATTAATTGACCTAATAATTTTTGCCAAGCTTTTAAACCTAAATTTTGTTTGTGTGATACTTTAATAAAATCATCTAAAAAACCTAATAAGCCATATAAAACCGTGATAAAAATGGTAATTAAGAGATTAGCAGTAATTTGATGAATACTAAAACCTACTAGTAAACTAACCAGCACTGCTGCAATTAAGAAAACAATTCCTCCCATAGTCGGGGTGCCATTTTTTTTAGCATGCCATTTAGGCCCTTCACCACGAATTGTTTGTCCTTCTTTATGCATACGGAAATAACCGATACAAAGTGGCATAACAATAACTGTTAACGCAAAACTTATTACTAATGTAATTAACATTTGTGTCAATTGCATAATTAATGTTCTCCTTTAATTAATTTTAATCAGGTTGTTTCAAAGTAATCGTGATTTGATCAGCTGATTTCATCAAAGCACCTGGTTTTAAACTTTGCGAAACAACATAACCATCACCGTTAATTTTAATTGGCGCACCGGTAATTTCACTTAACTTCATAACATCATCTTTGGACCATCCTTTAGTATCAGGCATAGTCATTGCGCCATTAGTTAATAATAATACACGTTGTTGTTTAAGTAATGATTCACCAGCTAGTGGCAGTTGCTGTACAATCGTATTCCCAGTGCCAATCGTACTTACCGTTAATCCTTTCTTAGTAAGAAGCTTTTCAGCATCACTAGTTGATTTATTAACAACTGACGGCATCGTTACTTCACTAACTTGTTTGTTACTATTATTAGTAGCTGTTAATAAATGCTGCATTAACGGATTAAAAATTAATGCTAATGTTTTCGTAGCCGAAGTATCATTGTCGTAAAAGTTTTGTGGTTGTTTCATGGTAATGTAAACCATATAACGCGGATTATTAGCCGGCGCAATACCCATTACTGAGAAAAGATAATTTTTATCGCCAGTTAAGTAGCCGCCCCCATTAGGATTGGCAATCTGCGCTGTTCCCGTTTTAACTGCTACTTGTTGACCCGGAATTTTATATGCACGTCCTGTGCCATAAGAATCATTAACAACTTCTTGCATGGCACTGCGAACTTGTTTAGCCGTATCCGGTGTAATCGGATGCCCAACTACTTTTGGTTTATAAAATGTTGTTTTACCAGTATTAGGATTAACAATCTTGCTAACAATTTGGGGCTGCATCATTGTACCATTATTAGCAACCGCACTAACTGCTTGTAACATTTGAACCATTGTAACATTAACCCCTTGTCCAAACGAAGTTACTGCTTGGTCAACTGGGCGTTTAAACTGAATACTGCCTGCTTCTTCACCCGGTAATTGAATACCTGTTTTTTTACCCAAACCAAACTTACGCATGTAATGGAACCAAGTTTGCGCACCCATGTCTTGTTCAATCCGAATCATCCCGACATTACTTGAACGTGGAAAGGCTTGTTTTAATGGAATCACACCCCAACCACTTGTTTGCCAGTCTTTAATGACACTATCGCCAACGCGAATTGAACCAGAATCATATAACTCATTAGGATTATAATGACCCGTATTAATGGCAGCTGATAATGTTAAAATTTTCATAACTGAACCGGGTTCATAAGTATCAGCTACTAAAGCATCACGCCACATTTTATCTAAACCTTTACGCGTCATCGGATTAAATGACGGTCGTTGGGTAACGGCTAGAATTTGACCAGTTTTTGCATCCATAACAACGGCATTTAATTCTTTAGGATCAGCTATTTTCTGAACCTTACTTGTCAAAGTTTCAAGATATGTTTCTAATTGTGAATCAAGGGTCAAATAAACATTATCCCCATTTTGTGCTTTAGTTTTTACCACTGAACCATTCAAATTATACCCAAAATTATCGCGTTTACTTTCAACATGACCGTTTTTCCCTGTTAATTGCTTATTGAAATATTTTTCAATTCCCATAATGCCAACTAATTTATTATTAGGATCGTTTTCATTATTATTAGCTGGTTGGGCCAAGCCTACTTCATGTGAAGCAAAGACACCATTTGGATATAATCGTGATGGTGTTTGGTTAAAGTAAATACCTTTTAATTTAGCTTTTTCAATATTATCTTTTTGAGCTAATGATAGGTTCCGCCCTGCACTACCAAATTCAACTTGGTAAGCATTTTCTTTTGGATTTAAATATTTTAATACTTTTGAACGAGAAATTTTTAAATTCTTAGATAGCACATCAGCTACTTTATCTTTATCAGTAACATATAAAGGTTTTCCTTTAGCATCAACGAAAGTTTTATTCAAAACCGCATAAACTGTATATGAATGTGCATCTTCAGCGATTACATTTCCCGTAGCGTCATAAATATTACCGCGTTGGGCCGGAATAACACTAGTTTTTAAATATTTATCAGCCGCAATTGCTTTTAAATTGACGTTTTTAACATGGCCATTGATGGCTATATAAGAAAAACGACAAACAAATAATAAAAAGACTAAAGCAATAATTGCTAAAAAGGCGGCACCAAACACCCGCCGATTATGCCGTGATTTGGTCTTTTTACTATCTGTTAATCGTTTTTTAAAATTGACTTTCATGCTAGCGAACAGTCCTTATTTTATTTTCATGAAAAGTTAAATTATCTTTCTTAGCAAGAGATGATAAGCGACTAGCTTTAGTTAACTCACCAATTGTTTGTTTAGCATCAATATTTTTATTAGTTAAAATAGTTGTTTCTCTTTGTAGATTTTGAACCGTATGTTCATTATTAGTTAAAGTAATTTGGGCATTCAAAAGTAAAATGCTCAACCCAACGGCCAAAACCGTTACTAATGAAACCAACATTTTTTCAAACATGCTAAACGCAACATGGGCTTTAACAATAATCTGAGGTTGTTTCTTATTATGATGCGATAGATGGGTATTAACATCTATTTTGCGCGCTGTATTATCCGCCATTCCTTATCATCCTTTTAATTTTTTTGCGCAACACGAAGCTTAGCACTATGCGATCGGCGGTTACGCAATAATTCTTCTTTACTAGGCAAAATAGGTTTATGCGTTATTAACTTTAAGAGCGGTTGGGCATCATCGGGTAAAATTGGCAAGCCCCGTGGAATGTCCTTTAAACGTGAATTACTCTTTAAAATACTTTGTACTAAGCGATCTTCCTTAGGTTGAAAAGTAATCGCTGCTAAACGCCCACCATGTTTTAATAAGGCTATTGCCTGTGTTAATGAATCTTCTAGTGCACCTAGCTCATCATTAACGGCAATGCGGATGGCTTGAAAAGTTCGTTTAGCCGGATGACCACCAGTGCGACGAGCAGCCGCTGGAATTGCACTTTTAACTAATTCAGCTAGCTGGGTTGTCGTTGTAATCGGAGCAATAGCACGTTCATGTTCAATTTTACGAGCAATTTGTTTAGCAAAGCGTTCATCACTATAGCGGGTTAGAATGCGGACGAGATCTTGATATGACCATTCATTAACAACTTGATAAGCATCTAATTGTTGTTGCTGGTTCATTCGCATATCTAAAGGTGCTTCCAATTTATAACTGAAACCACGTTGCGCATCATCAAATTGTGGTGATGACACACCCAAATCATAGACAATGCCATCAATGCTAGTAACGTGATATTTAGCCAATGCTGTACGTAAATTGCGAAAATTATCAGCAATAATTGTTAGTTTACCAGCGGCAATTTGCTTAGCAAAACGTTCACTGTTATATTCAATAGCTGTTTCATCCTGATCAAAAGAATATAAATGACCTTTTTGTAAACGATTAAGAATGGCATTAGTGTGCCCGCCACCGCCTAAAGTAGCGTCAACATAAATACCATTTGGATCAATTTGCAATTCATCAACAGCTTCATTTAACAAAACAGTTATATGCTGAAATTCGATGATAATCACGCCTTCTTAAAATTTTATATATAAAGCCTACAATTCCACATGTTTTAGTTTATCACATCAGAATTATGACTACCATAGATTTTAAAATTAATAATTATTAAAAAAATCCTAACAATTATTGTTAATTATTCTAAAATAATATTGTTTTTAGAGTAAATAAAATAATTGTCAGGATTTTCCTATTTAATGAATAATTTAGTAATCCGTAAAATAAAACAAATTAAGTAACTAAACGCCGCAAAAAATACTAATAAGCGCCACATTAAGACAATAAATGGTTTTAATAATAAATCGTTATTCTTGAAAACCGCACGAAAAGCTAAATAAATCCCTGTTAAACAGTATAGTAGTAAAATTATTGGAATAATTGGTAAAGTAAACCCAGCATGATTAAACGCCGTTGCTCCTAACAGTAAAAAAATTGAAATAACACACGCAATATTAGTACGCCAGGAATTCTTCTTAATAAAATGCTTAATAAATTTAATAATAAATACACCTATAATCGGTAATATAAAACCTAAAAAAATATTATTATGAAATAACACTACTATACTCCGTTTCATCAAAAACAAAATTGAATTTTTAAAAATTAAATTGTACACTAACTTAAGGACACAGATTTGACATGGGGTGAATTAAGCGTGCAGCATAAACAAAAGAAGCAAACTAGCACTTTTGCTAAAGTTACCAAAGTTGTTGTAATCGTAATGCTGGTATTTACAATTTTAAGTGTCATTATGGCAGCATTACCAGCTTTTATTAATTAATCAAATGATAAAAACAAATAAACTCCTTGCTGATTGGCAAAGGAGTTTTTTATTTTATTAATTACGTTTTTTATGATGATGGAATAATCTTTGCCAGAAACTTTCCTTCTTTTCTTCCATACTCATTAAAGGCACGCTTTCGCCAAGCATTCGCCGAACAATATTACGATAACCTTGACTTGCACGATCATTAGGATCCATAACTACTGGTTCCCCCTTATTAGATGTAGCAATCACAGCATCATCATCAAAAACAATACCTAATAGTGAAATTGATAAATGACGGGTAATATCATCAACATCCATCATCTCACCATCATTCATCATATGCCGGCGAATACGGTTAATAATTAACTGCGGTGCTAATGCCATCTTTTCTTGTTCCAATAAACCAATTACCCGGTCAGCATCACTAACGGCAGAAATTTCCGGGGTGGTTACCACGATAGCACCATCCGCACCCGCAACGGCATTCCGAAAGCCTTGTTCAATTCCAGCTGGACAATCTAATAAAACAAAATCAAATTCTGTTTTCAAATCGTCAACAATAGCCTTAACTTCTTCAGGACGTAAATCATCCTTATCAGCATTTTGAGCAGCTGGTAATAAGTATAATTTATCATCAAAACGCTTATCACGTACTAATGCTTGATGAAGTTTAGCACGGCCAGCTGCAACATCGACAATATCATAAATAATGCGATTATCTAAGCCTAAAACAACGTCTAAATTGCGTAAGCCAATATCTAAATCAACTAAGCAAACCCGTTTACCACGTAATGCCAAACCAGTGCCAATATTAGCAGTAGTTGTTGTTTTACCAACTCCACCTTTACCAGATGTAATCACAATAGCTGTGCCATTGCCTTGCATTTCTTCACTCATTTATCGCGCCTCCAAGTGTCGTAGTAATTTTGGCTTTTGTTCAGCTAATTTGGATAATGTGCTGTAATTAATCATATGTAAATCATTAACGTATGCCATTGAAGTTGCAGTAATTTGATCAGCATAAGCATCACTAACTTCAAGCGTATCGCCAAGACGAATTTGGTTCGCTGCCGCAAAATCCCCAACAATAATTTGGGTACTATCATTAGGATAACCAGCGTGAATAATTCCCGCAGTTACACTACCACTATAAATAAAAATACTACCAGTAGCTCGCAAAGTGCCACCACAGTGCAGTGTGCCAATAAATAAAACATCACCATCGATTTCAACTACTTGTCCAGAACGAATTACATTAGTAACAAGACGCATACCGCCTTGCCACTTTGGTTCAGTAGTAGCAACTGGTACAGGAATAACATCAGCAGTAATCGTACTTAAAACAAAATGTGAATAATCATTAATAATGGTTGTTACTTGTTGCTGTTGTTCAGCAGTTAAAAGACGATGTCCCGTACTAACAGTTAATGCCAATTTTTGCTGTGATGATTCATCTTGATTTAAACGCTGTAATAATGCTTTTAAATCGATAATAATTTCATCAAATGCACTGGTATCTTTAAGAATAATTTCATACCCATCTTTACGGCCTTTTAAAACTACATTATCCATTTATAAAGCTCTTTTCCAATTATTCTGTCTTTAATTTTAACAATAAACGTGACAAAGGAAAATATAAAATAATAAACAATACTACGTTCAAAGCAATTGTTGGTCCTAGTGTGGTTGCCACAAAATCGGTAAAATCAACCCGCGTCATGCCAATAAAAGCATTAATATAATAAACCCCGGTTTCAACAAAAGCCAAACTTAGAACATAGACCAGTCCAATAAATAATGGCGTATGCGGAATATCATCAGCAAAATAACGAAGTACATAAGCTAACAAGCCTAATAAAAAAGCGTGAATGCCTAAAATACCAGTAAAGAAACTATCATAAATTAAACCAACAATAGCAGCAATTAACACAATGTAACGTTCATTAGGAATAAAGAAAATGGTCAAAACTAAGCCCATCAACATAATCCGACAAATTAAACTCATCGTATTAGTATAAAAATATTTTTGAAAAACATAACTAAAACTGCCATCAAAAATACCTAAAATAAGTAAAAACAAGGCAATTAACAGATGCTGCCGAATCATTTTAAAATGTTTTGTATTCAATTTAATCACCTGCCATTGACCGTTTAACGATAGTAACAACGCTAAGATCACTTAAATTAGCGGCTGGTTTAACGGCAATGACTGTGGAAAGACCATAATCATCTTTATGTGTATTTTCAACCGTACCAATTAATAATCCTTTAGGAGTTGAACCGCCTAAACCAGAGGTAATTACTTTATCACCGTTTTTAACACCATCACTAGTATTGATTTGTCCTAAAATAAGGTCGCCACTCTTTTTATCATAGCCAGTGATAATGCCATTAACAACGCCCTTATCAGTATTAATTTGGGCAGCAAAACGGTTAGCAGACTTATTGTCAGTTGAAATTAATTCAACCTTAGCATTATTACGGTTAACTTCAACAACCCGCCCCACTAAGCCTGAACCGGCCATAACTGACATGTTCTTTTGAATACCTTCATCACTACCATGATTGATAATTAAAATATTTTGCCAATTATCTGGTGAGCGTAGCATCACAGCCGCATTAACATAATCATAATCAGTTAGGGTGTTATCTAATTTTAATTGTTGTTTTAATTGTTTATTTTCAGAACGAAGCGTTTGATTAGTAGCTTCTGTTTGGGCTAATTTATCTAATTGTGCTTTTAATTTAGTGTTTTCTTCATAGGTATTAGTTAAATTAACAACTGCATCAACACTAGATTTAACAGCGTTCATTGGCATACTAATCACCCGACTAGCTGCACCAACGATATTATTACCAAAACGTTGGATAAATGATGGCGTTTTGCTTTTATTGCGAACTGTTACCGACATAGTAATAAAACCAATTGAAAAAATTAGCGCAACCATCAAAACAATTAACTTTTTATTTGAAAAAAACTTTTTCATTATGATGCCTCTAAACTTTCAAAATTATTAAACGACGTAAAAAAGCAGGCTATATTTAATTATGCCTACTAATTAATTAAAACATAATTAAATAATTAAGCCTACTTAACTATTTGTGTTTCTTCATTGCATCAATATTTTTTAATGATTCGCCTGTGCCAATTGCTACACAGTCAAGAGGATCTTGGGCAATAAATACTGGTACTTTTGTTGCATCAGAAATAACTTCAGCTAAATTTCGCAATAATGCTCCACCACCAGTTAAAACAATACCGTGATCAATAACATCGGCAGCAATTTCTGGTGAAGTTTCTTCAAGTGTTTCTTTAACAGCAGTAATAATATCGCTAACAATATCTTCCATTGATTTAGCAATATCAACTGCTGTAACATCAACCGTTTTTGGCAAACCGGTTACTAAATCACGACCACGAATGGCCATGTTCTTAATATCTTTGGCCTTAGCAACCGAAGCGGAACCAATATTAATTTTTACTTGCTCAGCCGTACGTTCGCCAATTAACAAATTATAATGTTGCCGTACGTATGCAATAATCGCATCATTGATGCGATCCCCAGCTGTTCTAATCGAACGGCTTGATACAATCCCGCCAAGAGAAATTGTTGCCACATCAGTCGTACCGCCACCAATATCAACAACCATACTGCCAGTTGGATCCATTACCGGAAGTCCAGCCCCAATTGCAGCAGCAAATGGTTCTTCAATAATATATGCATCACGAGCACCCGCTACCCGGGTAGCATCAATTACTGCACGTTTTTCAACTTCAGTAACACCACTTGGTACACATACCATTACATACGGTTTGGCGTTAGTATCACCTAATGCTTTTTCAATAAAGTACTGCATCATCGCAACAGTCGTATCATAATCGGCAATAACGCCGTCTTTCATCGGACGAATGGCCGTGATACTAGCCGGTGTTCGTCCAATCATGTCACGTGCTTCTGAACCAACCGAAATAATTTCGCCGGTACGCGAATTTTTGGCAACAACTGATGGTTCACTTAAAACAATTCCTTCCCCATCAATATATACCAGGGTATTAGCTGTTCCTAAATCAATGCCAATATTTTTTGTACCCATTTTAAACACGGCCATGTCTCTCCTTCATAAAACGTTCGCTAAATATTAATAGCATTATAGCATATTTAATTTTAATACAAAATAACCATAATAATAAGCAAAAAGCGAGATTTTTATCGTTAAATTTAAATTAATTTTTCTTCTTTTAAAGAGACATATTGATCAGCGCCAATGATTAAATGATCAAGGCATTCAATGCCTAAAAGTGCACCACATTTAATAATTCTTTGGGTAAATTGAATATCTTCACGCGAAGGTTGTGGTTGACCACTTGGATGATTATGAACCAATATAAAACGAGCCGCCGCAAAACGTACCGCGTAGTAAAATATTTCACGCGGATGTGCAACTGATGAATTAAGGGTACCTACATAAATTTCTTGTTGTTGCAAAATCTGGTTCTTGGTATCTAAATAAAGCACTACTAATTTTTCTTGATTAATGCCTGCAAACATTGCAATCATATGTTCACCAATAATCTGACTAGACACAACCGTGCCAAAACGCAATGTCTGTCTTTTTTGAATTCGTTGACTCAATTCACAAATCGCTTTTAATTCACAAGCTTTAGTTAAACCAATACCTTCTAAGGCTAATAATTCGTCAATAGTAGCCATTGGCAAGCCGGCTAAGTGCGGATATATTTTCAGTAATGAAGCTGCTAATTTAGCAATAGGCATCTTTTTAGTACCTGAACGTAGTAAAATCATTAATAATTGCTGATCAGTTAACGTTTGCACACCATAATCTAATAATTGCTCACGTGGTAAGCGTTGTTTGGCATCTTTCACATATATTCCACCTTAAAATTAGTAATCTATAATAAAAATACGCCATTACAACTAAAAAAATAGGAGATCATTAAAATGATCTCCTATTTTTTATTAATTATTTTTTTGTGCAGCTTGTAACTCATGAATACGAGCAATAGTGGTTGCACGCTTAGCTTGATAATCAGCTAACTTATCCTTTTGTTCTTGAACAACTTTAGCAGGGGCATTCTTTACAAAGCCTTCATTAGCTAATTTCTTATTAGCACGAGCAACTTCGCTATCAAGGCGTTGCGCTTCTTTTTCTAAGCGAGCAATTTCATCATCTAAATTGATTAAATCTTGCAACGGTACATATACTTCAGCACCAGTTAATACACCCGTTTTGGCTAATGACGGTGCATTAATATGTGAACCAATTTCAAGATTAGCAGTATGAGCAAAGCGTTCAATATAATCTTTATTATTAGTAAACACTGCTTCAACTTGCGGATCTGAAGTCTTAATCAATAAATCAACTGGCGTACCTAGTGGAGCATTAGCTTCAGCACGAATATTACGTACGGAACGAATTAATTCAATTAAACTGTTCATTTCATTAACAGCTTTTTCATTGTGTAGTTCATCATGTACTACTGGATAACTAGCAACAACCAGTGATTCACCTTCATGCGGCATTTCTTGCCAAATTGCTTCGGTAACAAATGGCATAATTGGTTGCATTAAGCGTAAGATTTGATCTAATACATAAGCTAAATTATAACGTTTCCGGATAATTGCATCTTGATCATTGCCGTAAAGAACTTCTTTACTCATTTCAATATACCAATCACAGAAATCATTCCAAATAAAGTTATATAAACTCCGATCAGCTTCGCCAAATTCAAATTCATCAAAGTGATGTGTTACTTCAGCAATTGTGTCATTTAAGCGACTCAAAATCCAACGATCTGGCAAATCTAGATGTTCTAAATCAGGTAAATGCGTTGGGGCTGGAGTATCGCCCAAGTTCATGATTACAAAACGACTAGCATTCCAAATCTTATTAATAAAGTTCCAAGCAGCGTCCATCTTCGTATAACTGAAACGCATATCTTGACCTGGCGTTGAACCAGTTGTTAGGAACCACCGTAAGGCATCAGTACCATATTTGTCGATCACATCCATTGGATCAATACCGTTACCAAGTGATTTACTCATCTTGCGTCCTTGTTCGTCCCGAATTAAACCATGAATTAATACGTTCTTAAATGGCCGTTTACCAGTAAATTCCAAACTTTGGAAAATCATTCGTGATACCCAAAATGGAATAATATCATAACCAGTTACTAACGTATTAGTTGGGAAATAACGTTTGTAATCAGGTGCATCAGTATCAGGCCAACCCATCGTTGAGAATGGCCATAAAGCACTACTGAACCATGTATCTAATACATCAGGATCTTGTTCCCAATTTTCAATATCCTTTGGTGCTTCCATGCCAACATATGTTTCACCAGTGTGTTTATTATACCAAGCTGGAATGCGATGTCCCCACCAAAGTTGCCGTGAAATAACCCAGTCATGAATGTTTTCCATCCATTGTTGCCAAGTATGTTCAAAGCGCTTTGGCACAAAGTTAACTGGTTGACCATCTTTTTGATTCTTCAATGCTTGTTCAGCTAATGGCTTCATCTTAACAAACCATTGCGTTGATAAACGAGCTTCAACTTGAACACCAGTGCGTTCAGAATGACCAACACTATGAACGATTGGATCAATTTTTAGCATGTAGCCTTGTTCTTGCAAATCATGAACCATTGCTTTACGTGCTTCAAAACGATCCATGCCTTCATATTTGCCCGCATTAGCATTCATGGTAGCATCGTCATTCATGGTGTTAATACGTTCCAAATTATGACGATTACCAACTTGAAAGTCGTTAGGATCATGAGCGGGCGTAATTTTAACCATCCCGGTCCCAAAATCAGGATCAACATATTGATCAGCAATAATCGGAATGTGCCGGCCTTGTAATGGTAAGATAACTTCTTTACCAACTAATTCCTTGTAACGTTCATCATTAGGGTTAACTGCAATGGCTGTATCCCCAAACATTGTTTCCGGACGTGTTGTGGCAATCTCAATGTAATGTTGACCATGGAAAGTATAATCAGGATCAACAAATGGGTACTTAACATGATAAAAAGCACCTTTATCATCTTTATGAATAACTTCAATATCTGATAAGGCTGTACGTGCTTGTGGATCCCAGTTAATAATATATTCACCACGATAAATTAAGCCTTTATTATATAAATCAACAAAGACCTTACGAACCGCTTTAGATAAGCCTTCATCTAGGGTAAAACGTTCCCGAGAATAATCAACGGAAATCCCCATTTTAGCCCATTGTTTGTGAATGATATCACTGTATTCATCAACCCATTTCCAAACTTCGGCAACAAATTCTTCCCGTCCTAAATCATAACGAGTGATGCCTTTTTCGCGTAATTGGGCTTCAACTTTAGCTTGAGTAGCAATACCAGCATGGTCAGTACCTGGTAACCACAAAACATCATAACCTTGCATGCGCTTTTGCCGAATAATCATATCTTGCAAAGTCGTGTCCCAAGCATGACCTAAATGTAATTTACCAGTTACGTTTGGTGGTGGGATAACAATTGAATATGGTTTTGCCTTTTTATCACCACTTGGCTTAAATACGCCTTGATCTAACCATTTTTGATAACGACCCGCTTCAACCGTTTTCGGATCATATTTAGTTGGCATTTCAGTTTTTGTCATAAATTTCACTCCGTTTTTATAATAATGATGCAATTTCTTCCATATCATTATTTAAGAAATGATCATTAGCTTTAACTTCTGTAATTTGTAAATTATCAAGTGAGCGCTTGATTAATCCTTCAACATCAAGTTGTTGTTCATAATAACGTGCTTTTTCCAAACTAGGCTTTGTCTTAGGCGACTTAGGCGCAAAGACTGTGCAACTATCAGCGAACGGCAAAATAGAAAGATCATAAGTGTCAATTTTTTTAGCGACATCAATAATTTCGTTTTTATCCATTGTTGCTACCGGCCGAATAATTGGTGTTGCGGTAACATCGTTAATTGCAACCATACTTTCAAGCGTTTGGGAAGCTACTTGGCCGACTGATTCACCATTAATAATAGCTAAGCCACCACGTATAGCCCGAATTCGATCTGCTAAACGCAACATAAAGCGGCGTTGGATAGTCATTAAGTAACTTTCTGGTAATTTACTTTTTATTTCTTCTTGAATCTCAGCAAAAGGTACAGCAATAAAAGTAATACTACCAACATAAGGAACCAACTTAGTAGTCAATTCTTTAGCTTTAGCTAAGGCATTATCACTAGTATATGGTGGACTAAAGAAATGAACCATTTCAATATCAATTCCCCGCTTCAAAGCGTAATAACCAGCTACTGGTGAATCAATACCACCGGAAAGCATTAACATGCCCTTACCAGCACTGCCAACTGGCATCCCACCAGCACCAGGAATTTTTTCAGTTGTTAAGAAAATACCTTCTTTTCTTACTTCAACGTACAAAGTAACATCTGGTTGTTTCATTTGAACATGTAAAGTTGGCATTCGTTTTAATAAATAGCCACCAAGATCCAAGTTCATTTCATTAGTATCTAAGGCAAAACTATGATCAGAACGCCGGGTATTGACTTTAAAACTGGCATTTTTATCAGCAGTTGCTTGTATTAACGCTAAAGCAGCATGATGAACATCATCCATATTTTTAGCAACTTTCACCATTGGTGAAAAGTTTTGAATGCCAAAAACATTCTTCAAGCGTGCAATAACTTCATAAGCATCATTGCCATTCAATTCAATATGCATCCGATCATGCTTAGGGCGAATGGTTAAATTATTAAATTCATGCAATGCTTTAGTAACATTCCCATTTAAGCGACCAATAAAGTCTTTACGATTGCGGCCCTTAGTGGAAAGTTCGCCATACCGAATCATAATTTCCGTATATTGCATTAACAATTACCTCATTAATTATTTTTCAAAACTAACTTTTTCAAAGCGGTGATAAATATCATCAAAGGCGCGATTAAACGCGTCAGCTTCCGCTAAAGTGTTATTTTCATCTAAACTAATCCGGACAGCACTAGTTGCGATATCCATTTGGACTCCCATTTGTTTTAAAGTACCAGCTGCTTCCCCATTTTTAGATGAACATGCACTCGTAGTCGAAATATAAATACCTTTTTCTTCAAAGGCATGCACAATTGTTTCACCACGCACGCCATTAATTGCAAAGCATAAGATATGTGGAGCAAAATCAGGTGTTAATTCTGAAAAAAGGGTTACCCGACTAAAGTTTTTAATATGATTATAGATTTTAGCACGAATGGCCTGTTGTTTTTTAACATGTTCATCTTCATTGGTTAATTCCAACCGCCATGCTTTGGCCATAGCCGCAATTGCTGGTAAGTTTTCAGTGCCACTACGTAAACCGGCTTCTTGACCACCACCATCAATCAATGATTCAATCTTTTTACCGGCACGAGCATAAAGAATACCTACGCCGCGTGGACCATGAAACTTATGCGAAGAAAAACTTGCAAAGTCAACCCGTGGACCAAACACATGCTTTTCTAAACCTTTACCAACGGCTTGCACAGCATCAACATGATAATGAACATTAGGATAATCTTCTAAAATTTCACCGATTTCATCAAGTGGTTGAATACTGCCAATTTCATTATTAACAGCCATGATTGATACTAAAATTGTATCTTTGCGCATGGCCTTACGAACATCTTCGGGATTAACGAAACCGCGATGATCAACTGGCAAATAAGTAACATCATAGCCTAATTCTTCTAATTGATGTATGGGATTTAAAACAGCAGCATGTTCAATACTAGTGGTAATGATATGTTTACCAAATTCACGTTTCGCCCATGCTGTACCCTTAATTACCCAATTATCACTTTCTGTACCACCACTAGTGAAATAAATTTCCGATGACTTTACATGCACAAGTGAAGCGATTTGTTCACGTGCTTGTTGTAGTAAATTATGGGCATGTGTGCCTAGCTTGTGCAAACTTGAGGGATTACCCCAAAATTCATTAGCAGCTAAGTTATACGTTTTTAACACTTCTGGATCAATTTTAGTTGTTGCAGAATTATCAAAATATATCATTCATAAGCTTCCTTTAAAAATAACTTGCACTATTATAGCAAAAACAACGTTAATAGAAAAGAACCGCCTAATTAAATAAAGAGATTGGACAAGGTCACAATCTCCTCTAAATTTTATAAAATCATATTCCCATCTTTATTATCAAAGTATGATTTTTCCACTTTTTGATATGCACCCGGTTCAACTTTATCCAAAGCAGTAGCCAAAACATCAACGGCCGTTTTATATGAATACTTTTTATTAAAAAGTTCAGCGGCTTGATTGATAGCAGCTTGTACATCAGGATGACTGTGCCGATAACGATTAGCATATTGTAATAATTGTTCTGTTAATAAAGCACTATCAATTAAATCGTTTGATTTTTCCTTTAAGGAATTAAGGTCTTCTTGAGTCATAATTAACTGCTTCGTAATATCGTCCATGTTAACCCGGGTTTGATCAAGATCAGCATTTAATTTATCAATTTCATCAGCAACCATAAAGAAGAAATCAAGATAATCACTTGCTAAGCCTGGTAAGTTTTGACGTTCAACAGTGCGTTTAACATTGTATAATTCTTGTTCAAACTGTTGGACGCTATCCACAGCAACTTCTTCGGCATGACGTAACTTAGCGGTACTATCATTAATTTCTTTTTGAGCTTTTTCAATTTCAGTTAAATGACTTTCCATTGCCCGTAAATCTTCTTGAATATTGGTATAAACAGGATTACCATTAGTAATTTCCTGCTTATCAGTTTCGTATTGCTGTTTGATATCTTCGATTTGTTGGGCTAATTGTTTAGCTTTACCAATTTCATTATTATTTAAATCGTAGCTTTGACTTAAACGATTTAATTCAACTTTTAATGTATGATTTTGCCGACTAGCATGTTCAATAAACGATAAAATATATGGCATTTGCTTATTAACTTCAGCTTTAGCACTATATTCACGTTCCATAACCGCATATAATTGATCAATTGCATCAGCAATTTCATGATTTAAAGCCGTTGCTTCTTCTAAGTGCAAATCAACTAACTGTTGCTTAGCTTTTGCTAATAATTCATCTAATTCGCGAATTTTAGCGGGAATATCAATATCCATAAATTGGAAGTGGTTTTCACTCATTTCCCGATAGCCGGCTTTTAATTCAGCTAACTGTGCAGTAAATTCGTTTGTTTGTTCATTAACTAATGCTGGAATTTCCTTTATCAATTGTTGCAAATCTTTATTCTTAGTACTTGCTTTACTAATTGCCCGTTTAGCTTCTTGATAATCGCCGTCCTTAGTAAGTTCATTGATTTGCGTCAAATTACGTTCAATTTCAGCAAGCATTTTTTCTAACTTATCTAAAGTAGCTCCATAAGTGAAACTTTTTACTAAAACTTGCTTACGAGCACGATGATAATCATCAGTTAATTGTTTTAATTCCTTAGTACTATCAGTTTGGTCAACTTGAATGCTTTGTAAACCGTCAGCAATTTTTTTAAGACTTGTTTCCAAAGTATCCATAGCTTGTACTGCATGGTTAATTTGCGAACGAGCCGTAATAAACCGAAACTTAGTAGTAGCATGATGTGCGGTACTTAAGTAATCATCAATTTGTTTAAAACTATTGGCGTGAAGATCATCGTATTCTTTAGTCCACTTATCTAAAGTAGCTAAACTGCTGCCTGATAATTTCATTTTTTTAATTGTATCGATTTTACGATCAATAGGAAGTCGTGTTAATGAATTTTCACGACTATTGAGCTTTTGAATACGCTTGACCAAGTTTCGCTGCATTAAAATCATTATTAAATATAAAATCAACGCAATAATGATAATTGCAATGAGGGCTTGATAAAGCATGCAATTCCACTTCCTTAATTTGTTAAGTAATTATTATCAAAACGTTTATAAACACTATTTTATATTATCGCAAAACAACAACTTTTTTTAAATACTTTTAATAAGAAAAGTTAATTTTATTTATTAATAATTTTATACAATTAAGTCTTGCTTTATTTAAACAATCAAACTATACTAGTGCATGTGTAAAATATGCAGCAGTGTTCGGTACAACCGTCAACAGTTTAACACCAATTTTGGGTAATTGTGTAACCCACGGCTGCAAGGGCGAAGATTGTAGTTAAACTGAACGAGTACTAAGAACATAGCCTATTTTACTCCAAAAAATATTTTCTGGAGGAACTTTAAATGTCTCGTTATACAGGCTCAACTTGGAAAGTTTCACGTCGTTTAGGCTTGTCACTTTCTGGTACAGGTAAAGAATTAGCACGGCGTCCATATGCTCCTGGTGAACACGGTCCTAACAATCGTCGTAAATTATCAGAATATGGTATGCAATTACGTGAAAAGCAAAAGTTACGTTACATGTATGGCTTAAATGAACGGCAATTCCGTAACTTATTCGTACGTGCTGGTAAAATTCAAGAAGGTACACACGGCGATAACTTCATGATCTTACTTGAATCACGGTTAGATAATGTTGTTTACCGTTTAGGTTTAGCAACTACACGCCCACAAGCACGGCAATTAGTTAACCATGGACATATCTTAGTAGATGGCAAACGTATTGATATTCCATCATACGAAGTAACACCTGGTCAAGTAATTTCTGTTCGTGAACGTTCAAAGAACTTAGAAATTATCAAGAATGCTGTTGAAAGTACAGTATCACGTCCAGCTTATGTAACATTTGACGACAAGAAGTTGGAAGGTTCTATGACACGCTTACCACAACGTGATGAACTTGAACCAAACGTTGATGAATCACTTGTTGTTGAATACTACAACCAAAAACTTTAATCTTATTATTGTTTTGGTATTTTCAAAAGACTGCATTATACGCAGTCTTTTTTATTTATGTTAACATTAGGTAACCACAATAAAGGAGTAAATAATAATGAGTGATGAAATGAAATCACATTTAATTAATAGTATCTATGGTACTCCCCAAACATTACCTGACGAACGGCGGCAATACTTAGGTTCATTACGCGAACGTAGTGCCCTACGCTTAACTAATCAAGAATTAAGTGTGCCACAAACTTTAAATTGTCTTACTAAACACATTGATTACTTTAAAAATCAGAATCTTAAATTTTATATTAATGGCAAAATTAACCCTGATATCACTAAACCATACATTAAATTAGCCGTTAATAATCATTTTTTGTTTACCCTAGTTGCTGATAAAAATGCCCAAACAGAACCATCAGCAACCGGCTTACTAATTGCTGCTGATCAAGCAATTAATCATGATAAAATCACATTAAAAACGCTTTTTCAAGTAACAACGAATGATAAAAAAGATGATGATACATCAGTTACTGATAAACCCGGCTTTTTCAAACGATTATTTCATTAACTTGATTTAATCTTCAAACAATGGTACGCTAATGATGGATTTCTAAGATGTACGATTTTTTCTTACCATATGTTGACCGAACAAACTTTGACATGATGATCAACATTAATAATAGTAAGCAGAATCATTACACGTGATAGCCACGCTATTAAGCGGTTGATCTTCCCTGCTAATATCGCGGGTTCAACTATTTAGAAACTAAAACGGCATCAGTTAGATTTCCTTAATTTAGCAATAAAGAACCGTCAGTTTAACTACTGGCGGTTTTATTTTTATTAGAAAGTGAGTAAGTATAATGCTTTTACCAAGTTTACTAATCATTTTTTATTTATTGACCTTTGCACTCGCAATTTATTTATTAAAAAATAGCCAGCGTTCATTTTTAATTTTCAAAATTACAGATTATCCTGCCTTAGGTCGCGCAATGCGTACAAGCGGGATTTTACTAGTAATAATCGGCATCATCGGTATCATCATGTTATTTGTTTTTAATATTAAGTTAAATCTTATTCCCATCGGAATTATTTGTATCATTATTATTTTCTTTAGTATTAATTTAATTAGGTTATAATTGTTTTTCTTTTAACTATAATCAAGTAAAATATATATGAAAGCGGATTAAGGGGATGAGTTGGTTATGCAACAATATCAAAATATTTTAGTAGCAATTGACGGCTCATATGAAGCCGAATTAGCTTTTCGCAAAGCGATTGAAGTAGCTAACCGTAACAAAGCCAGTTTATATTTAGTACATGTCGTCGATACACGTGCCTTTCAGAATATTTCTAGTTTTGATTCGGCAATGGTTGAACAAGTAAGCAAAACAGCCGAAAAAACGCTAGAAGAATACGTTACAATTGCTCAAAAAGCTGGTATAAATGATGTGAAGTTTTCCGTTGAATATGGCTCACCAAAAACAATTATTGCGCGTGATCTTCCTAAAAATAAGGACATTGATTTAATTATCATTGGTGCTACTGGTTTAAATGCCGTTGAACGGTTATTAATTGGATCAGTTACTGAATATGTTACACGTAATGCTATTTGTGATGTTTTAGTAGTAAGAACTGATTTAGAAAATAAACCTGCACTAGACGAAAATCAACATCGTGAACATAAAAATAAGTTTAATCCAGATCTTTAAAAATAAATAAAAAAATCAAGCACAATTAGTGCTTGATTTTTTTATATTTTAAAAAGTATCTTTAGAACTAAACATGTAACTCTTATAATGATAACGCATTGACATCACTAACCCAACACCAATCATGTCTGCCAATAATGACGAACCACCTTGTGAAATAAATGGCAATGGTACCCCTGTTAATGGTAACAAACCAATACTCATCCCAATATTTTCAAAAACGTGGAATAAGATCATCATAATTACACCCGTTGAAATATACGCATAAAATTCATTCTTGGTTTCAAAGGTTACCCGAATCATTTGGTATATTAACAAGAAATATAACAAAATTAACAAACAACCGCCAACAAAGCCAAAGTTTTCACCAATTACAGAAAAAATCATATCAGATTCACGGACAGGAACATAAACTTCGGAATGATCAAAGCCTTTCCCCCATAACTGTCCAGAACCAATGGCTTTCATACTTTGCCATAACTGATAACCACTGCCTTGTAAGTTTTGCGAATTAGAAGGATCTAACCAAGTATTAATTCGTGCAAACTGGTATGCTTTAAAACCAATTGTTTCCAAAAATGATTGACCCCAATTAGTAGTAACCAGCATAATCGCAATCGAACCAATTATTGCAAAAAACAAAAAGACTGGTAAGATAATTCTCCATGTAATTCCAGAAATTAAGACAATACCACAAAAAATAGCCATGAAAACTAATGTTGTTCCCAAGTCAGGTTGCAGCATTAACAATACAATGACTGGTAATGTCCATAAAATTAATTTTCCTAATAAAATTAAAT
Source organism: Candidatus Paralactobacillus gallistercoris (assembly GCA_018883675.1). Lineage (GTDB taxonomy): Bacteria > Bacillota > Bacilli > Lactobacillales > Lactobacillaceae > Paralactobacillus_A > Paralactobacillus_A gallistercoris. The sequence continues at coordinate 32,208 of JAHLFS010000063.1, forward strand.
CATTATGAACAGTATGTTCATCATATTGGGAATTATGAATGGTAACAACACGACTTAGCATTAAAATATACGCTGGTTTCATAACTTCAGACGGTTGGAACGTTAACGGTCCAATAGCAAACCAACTTCGTGACCCAGCCGTTAATTTCAGGTTTCGACTGTATAAGAATAAAACTAAAACCAGGAGTAAAATGCCAAAGCCATATGCGATGGGCGCAATGCGCCATAATTGCTCAGCATCTAATTTCATCAAAAAGAAAATTAATACGCCACCAACGACATACCATAATCCTTGAATTAAGACACCCTTAATCGGATTAGTAGCACCAGTTGTTTCATGACTTAACGCAACATATAATGCTAATAAACCAATTAAAGCTAAAATAAATACATTTAAAATAATGCCATAATCAACGCGTGAATTATCCTCAATGTCATTGCTTTTTCTTTCATTCATCACTTAGTAAACACCTTCTAGCCTTGATGTAAGTGATATTCAGCAATTAATGCATGAATGGCATCATCTAAAGTTTTTTGATTACCAACTTGTACGCCACCAGTATGCACTGCATAACGATCATGATCATGTGTAATGTAACCAATTTCTTGTTTAGCTAACCGCAATACTTGAATCGTTTTTCCTTGCCGGGTTTCATCTTCTAAAACCAAATTAACGTTATCATTTTTCTTAGCCATACTAGCCTCCATGTCATTTCTAAAATATTTTACCATTTTGCCGTACGATTACGCCGTAGTGTAAAGTAATCTGGTACCGGATCATAACCGCCTTTAACCAAGGGATTACAACGTAAAATACGAGCTATTCCCATTATTAAGCCCAAAATCACCCCATGTTTTTCAATCGCTTGAATCATGTACGTTGAACAAGTAGGATAATAACGACAACTAGGTGGTAATAATGGTGAAAGATACTTTTTATATAATTTAATTGGCCAAATAAATAATTTTTTAAACATGAACAATGACTTTCTAAAAAACTATTTTAAAAATGCCGCAATATGCGCCCATGTACTTGGTAAAAAGACAGCAAACGGATTACCACCGCCTATACCAAAGCCAATCATTGCACCAATTATTAAAGCAATTAATACGCAAAGAATTACAATGCCGATTTTTTTAAGAATATTATGGACATAATTATCACTTGAATTCATTTGCTTACTTCCTTAATTAATGTTGACGATGATGTTCAATATTATCTAACAAAATGCCTGTTCCCAAAGCAACCGCATCTAACGGTCGTTCAGCTAACATAACTGGTACATGTAAATTATCAGCAAATAACTTATCAATACCCTTTAACAACGCACCACCACCTGTTAGCATTACGCCGCGATCAATAATATCAGCTGATAATTCAGGCGGTGTTTGTTCTAAAACATCTTTAGCAGCTTGAATAATTGCCATCATCGTTTCATGTAACGCTTCTTCAACTTCAATAGCAGTAACATCTACTTCACGTGGTAAACCGGAAACAACATCACGACCACGAACACTCATCTTCGTTTCTGGATCAGCATCAACTGCACAGCCAATTTCAATTTTAACGCGTTCAGCCGTACGTTCACCAATTAATAAGTTATGTTTTTGTTTAACATAATTAACAATTTCAGTATTCATTTTGTCACCAGCCAAACGTAATGAACGACTAGTAACAACTTCACCCATTGATAAAATGGCAATATCACTGGTACCACCGCCAATATCAATAACCATATTACCAAGTGGTTGGAAAATATCTAATCCAGCACCGACAGCAGCAACTTTCGGTTCTAATTCAAGAAATACCCGTTTACCGCCCGATTTTTCAGCCGCTTCAATAATTGCTTTTTGCTCAACAGAAGTAATATTTGTTGGACAACAAATTAAAATATCAGGTTTAGAAATAAAGCCCTTAACATTTAATTTATTAATAAAATGTTCCAGCATTGCTTCAGTAACATCAAAATCAGCAATGACGCCATCACGTAATGGACGAATCGAATGAATATGTCCAGGTGTACGTCCAATCATCTTATAGGCTTCATCACCGACTGCTAAAACTTTATTAGTTTGTGTATCGATCGCAACGACAGAAGGTTCATTTAAAACAATGCCCTTACCATGAACATTAATTAAGACATTTGCCGTTCCTAAATCGATCCCAATGTTCTTGGCCATCAAATATTCCTCCTTTCTTTACATTCGAATTTATTTATAGATTATATCACAGAAAATAATTACTTGTGTACTGCATTGCAAAAATAACACTAAAGGTTAATTTATTTAATTAAATAAATCAAATTATGGATTTGTTCAAATAAAGTTAAGAAAAATGAACCACATAAATAACCAATAGCAATGGTAATTAACCATAATAAAACTTGGCCTTCACCGCTATGACCTCGTTTAATAATTTGATCAAAACGTAAAGCTTGGATGGCTTTAAAAGTTAAACCAATAAATAGTAAATAAGTAATTATTTGTAACAAAGCATTTATGCCCATTGATTTTAAAATCATTTTTCACTCCTTCATAACTCCACAAAAAAAGAGACCTAATAGTCTCTTTTTGATATTATTGATCATTATTACCATTCTTAACATTGATTCGGTTCATGGCACGTTGTAACGCAACGGTTGCCCGTTTCAATGAATCAGCATCTTTATTCAGCTTAGCTTCTTCAATACACCGCCGTGCTCGATCACGAGCTAATTCGGCACGTGATAAATCAATGTTATCTTTTAATTCAGCTGAATCAGCAACAATTGAAGCAATATTGTTATTCATTTCTAAGAAACCACCATTAACAGCAATTTCATCTTCTTGACTAGGATCATCTAAACGTTTGATGCGTACCTTAGCAATTTTTAAAGTAGCAACAAGTGGTTCATGATCAGCCATAATTCCTAAACTGCCATCCATCGCTTGGACAATTAGCATTTTAGCAGGATGATTATAGATAATCCCATCTGGCGTAACAATATTAACCGTCAAAACTGAGGATTTAGAATCATTCATGATTGATATCCCCCTTATTCTTCAGCTTGATCATCTTTTTTATCTTCGTGGAAGAAACCAGATTCCTTAGCTTTTTCAATAACTTCTTCAATCGTACCTACTGTACGGAAAGCATCTTCAGGAATATCATCATATTTACCAGCTAAAATTGCTTTAAAATCATGAACAGTTTTATCAACCGGTACATATGAACCTGGTTGGCCAGTAAATCTTTCCGCAACGTGGAAGTTTTGTGATAAGAAGAATTGAATCCGCCGTGCCCGTGCTACGATAACTTTTTCATCGTCAGATAATTCATCCATGCCCAAAATGGAGATAATATCCTGCAATTCATGATACCGTTGTAAAACATGTTGTACTTCAGTAGCAACTGCGTAGTGTTCTTGACCAACAATTTCCGGTGACAATGCGCTCGAAGATGATTCAAGTGGGTCAACGGCTGGATAAATTCCTTGTTCTGTCAATTTACGTTCAAGGTTAGTAGTAGCATCCAAGTGGGCAAATGTCGTTGCTGGAGCTGGATCAGTATAGTCATCAGCCGGTACATAAACCGCTTGAATAGATGTAATTGAACCATTTTTAGTAGAAGCAATTCGTTCTTGTAATTGCCCCATTTCGGTTGCTAAAGTTGGTTGGTAACCAACCGCAGATGGCATCCGTCCTAATAAAGCAGATACTTCAGAACCAGCTTGGGTAAACCGGAAAATATTATCAATAAATAGTAAGACGTCTTGACCTTCAACATCACGAAAATATTCCGCAATGGTTAAACCAGTTAAAGCAACCCGCATTCGTGCACCAGGCGGTTCATTCATCTGTCCAAATACCATGGCAGTATTCTTTAAAACGCCCGTACCTTTCATTTCATAGTACAAGTCGTTACCTTCACGAGTTCGTTCACCAACACCAGTAAATACGGAAATACCACCATGTTCTTCAGCAATATTATGAATCAATTCTTGGATTAAAACTGTTTTACCAACACCGGCACCACCGAATAAACCAACTTTACCACCACGGGTATATGGTTCTAGTAAATCAACAACTTTAATCCCGGTTTCTAAAATTTCTGAACTAACACTTAAATCTTCGAACTTAGGTGCTTCACGATGAATACTGTGCCGTTCATGATCAGCACTAAATTCCGGTCCGCCATCAATTGGATCACCTAAAACGTTAAATACCCGACCAAGTGTATCTTTACCAACTGGTACACTAATTGGTGCGCCAGTATCAATAACTTCCATACCACGACGTAAGCCATCAGTTGATTGCATCGAGATCCCACGGACCACGCCATCACCCAATTCAATAGCTACTTCCAAAGTTATTGTTTCATTTTCACTTTTCTTAACGCGTAATGCGTTATTAATTGCAGGTAATTCTTCGTCTAAAGGGAATTCAACGTCAACAACAGGGCCGACTACTTTTATAATATGTCCAGTACTCGTACTCATTTATGTTTTGACCTCCCTAATTATTTATGATTCTGACTGTTGAAGTGCATTAGCACCACCAACAATTTCAGAAATTTCTGTTGTGATTGCAGCTTGCCGTGCACGGTTATATTGCAATGTTAAATCGCTAACTAAATTATCAGCATTATCAGTGGCAGCTTTCATTGCTGTCATTGATGCTGCATGTTCAGCTGCTTTAGCATCAATAATCGCACCGTAAATTAAACTTTCAGCATATTGTGGCAAAATCCGATCAAGCACTTCATCTTTAGACGGATCAGTAATGTATTCAACAGGACTATCCGCTACTTCAGCGACGTCAAGATCATTAATTGGCAACATTTTCTCAGCACGAAATTCAGATGTCAATGTATTAACATGATGATTGTAACAAACATATAGTTCATCAAACACTTCACTGTCATACATTTGCACAACTGTTTTAACAATTTTACGTACTTCATCAAATGTGGGAATATCACTTACGCCACGATATTCATAAGCTAAATTCATGCCACGTGATTTAAAGAAATCAGCACCTTTACCACCAATTGCCATAAAAACATATTCATCATCACTTTTATGTTCTTCAGCAATCATCTGGGTCATGGCACGAATAACCGTACTATTATAACTACCAACTAAGCCCCGATCACTGGTAATTACTAAATAACCAGTTTTCTTTACTGGACGTTGTTGCAGTAAATCATTAATAGTAATGTCATCACTAACAGCGGTTTCACACTTATTTTCATTAGCTAAATGCAATAATTGTGCTGCTGCCAAGTGCGTAACGATTTCACGAATTTTATTAGCATAAATTTGGTAATTTACAGAACGTTGTTCAACTTGATTTAACTTCGCACCAGAAACCATTTGCATTGCTTGCGTAATCTTACCAGTTGATTTAGTAGACGCAATACGTCTTTTAATGCTAATTAATGATTCTGCCACGCTGCATCACCTCTTATGCGTTTGTTTCTTTAGTTGTTTGAAAACGATCAGCAAATTCTTTTAACGCCGCATCAAGTTTATCAGCATCTGGTAAAACATGTTCATCACGAATCTTAGCAACTAAGTCAGCATGATTAACGGCCATATCTTCAAACAATTCTGTTTGGAAACGAGCAATATCACTGATTGGAATATTATCCATAAAGCCACGTGTTAATGCACATAAAGCTAAAACCTGATTTTCAACAGCTAATGGTGAATGAAGCGGTTGTTTCAAAACTTCAACAGTACGTTTACCACGGTTTAACTTAGCTTGAGTAGCTGCATCAAGATCTGAACCAAATTGTGTAAATGCTTCTAATTCACGATATGCGGCTAATTCCAAACGTAATGGTCCAGCAACCTTCTTCATTGCTTTAATTTGTGCATCGCCACCAACACGGGAAACGGAAGCTCCAGCATCGATCGCTGGCCGTGTACCTGAATAGAACAAATTACTTTGTAAGAAAATTTGCCCATCAGTAATGGAAATAACATTAGTTGGAATATATGCTGAAATATCCCCGGCCTTAGTTTCAATGATTGGCAAAGCCGTCATTGAACCACCGCCTAATTTATCATTCAACTTAGCAGCCCGTTCCAATAAACGTGAATGTAAGTAGAAAACATCACCAGGATAAGCTTCACGACCAGGTGGCCGCCGTAATAGTAATGAAATTTCACGATAAGCAACAGCTTGTTTGCTTAAATCATCATAGACGATTAAAACATGTTTGCCGTTGTACATAAATTCTTCGCCCATGGCACAACCAGCATATGGTGCAATATATAATAATGGGGCTGGTTGTGATGGTCCGGCTTCCACAACAATGGTGTAATCCATAGCACCAAATTTGCGTAATGTTTCTACTTGTGCACGTACCGTAGAATCTTTTTGCCCAATAGCAACATAAATACAAATCATATCCTTACCTTTTTGGTTAAGAATTGTATCAATGGCTAATGATGTTTTACCGGTTTTACGGTCACCAATAATTAATTCCCGCTGACCACGACCAATTGGAACCAAGGAATCAATGGCTTTGATCCCTGTTTGTAATGGTTCATCAACCGACTTACGGTCCATAACTCCTGGTGCTGGTGATTCAATCGGCCGGGTCTTAGTAGTTTTAAGCTCACCTAAACCATCAACTGGTTGTCCTAGTGGATTAACAACCCGTCCAATTAATTCTTCACCAACTGGCACTTCAACAATGCGACCAGTTCTTTTAACTTGATCGCCTTCACGCAAATTATCATAGCGACCAAGAATAATGATACCAACGTCATGTTCTTCTAAGCTTAAGGCAATACCATGTGAACCATTATCAAACGCTAATAATTCATTTGATACTACATTATCTAAGCCGTTTGCACGGGCAATACCGTCACCGATATATGTAATCGTACCAACTTCACTGACAGAGGGATCATCGGAGTAATTTGCTAATTGTTTTTTAATAAGAGCACTGATTTCCTCAGTTTTAATGCTCATAAACTCACCCCTTATCAATAACGACTAATTAAGTGATTGCAATAAGTACTTTTTTAAGTTAGCGATTCGTGTAGTTAAACTACCATCAATAATAATGTCTTTAACTTTTGTAATTGCACCGCCAACAATATTTGCATCAATTTTTGACGTTAAGATGATTTCTTGTGCATTAAAGCGTTGTTTTAACGCTTCTTGCATTGCTTGTTCCTGTGTCTTAGACATTGGAACTGCAGTGATCACAGTAGCATGAATACGACCACGTGATTTATCAAAACGCGTTTGATAATCAGCAATAATATCCAATAAGTTAGTGATATGACCATAGTCATAAACCATTTGCAATAAGTTTTGCACAAAAACTGTGAATGGTTGTTGTAATGTCATTAATAGTTGTTGCTTTTGCTCAAAAGCAACATTTTTATCAGCAAGCATCGTAATTGCCCGTGAATTATCACAGAGTAATTGTCGTAAAGCAATTAATTCATCATTAATTGCTACTGTTTGCTGATGTTCTTCGGCTAAATCAAACAAAGCACGTCCATAGCGTGCACTAACTTCATACTTACTTAGTGCCATGTGATTCACCTAAATCTTTAATATACGTATTAATTAAATTTTCATGATCACTAGCCGAAAGTTCACGACCAATCAATTTACTTGCAATATCAACAGAAAGTTGTGCTACTTCAGCGCGTGCACTATTCAATGCATCAATATGTGCTTGTTGGGCATCACGTTGTGCATTTTCTTTCAAGTTTTTAGCTTCCACTTGCGCTTGTTCAACAATAGCTTGGCGTTGGGCTTCACCATCTTGACGAGCTTCACTAACAATTTGAGTTGCTTCAGTGCGCGTATTATTTAATTCTTTTTCGCGCTTATCAGCTAATTCATTCGCACGTTGGCGTGCTTTAGCAGCATTATCCAAATCATCAGTAATTTTATTCCGCCGCGTTTCCATCATTTTAGCAACAGGTTTCCAAGCAAACTTACCAACACATAACATCAATATCAAAAACGATATTGAGATGACAAGTAAGTCGCCAACGTATAAACCACCTTGTGCAGCTCCTAAAACTAATGCAGTTGCCATTCTTATCACTCCTTTCAGTTAAATATTAATTAAAAACTATTCTCAATTAATTATTTGCTGAGAAGGATAAATGCAATGGCAATCGCAATGATAGGAACAGCTTCGATTAAACCAACACCAATAAGCATTAATGAACGTAATTTACCAAATAATTCTGGTTGCCGAGCAATGCTTTCAATCGTTTTACTAATAACCCGACCATTTCCCCAGCTAGTAGCAAGAGCAGCAACCGCAGCAATAATAGCAATACTAATGTAAACAACAGAATTCATATGTAGAATCCTCCTTAAAATTTATAATTTTTTATTCTTCTTGGAGTTTAGAAGAAATGTATACCATACCTAAAGTTACAAAAACAAAGGCTTGAATACTACCGATAAAGGCTGAAAATGCTTGCCAAATCATTTCTAATGGCATTACTGCAATCGCACCTAAATGCAAACTAGTTGCCATATTAGCAATAAGCATTAACAAAACTTCACCAGCAAAAATGTTACCATAAAGTCGTAATCCTAAGGTCATAAAATTAGTAAATTCTTCAACTAAGTTAATTGGTAACAACATCGACATTGGTTTTATGTAGCCTTTCAAATAACCTTTGAATCCATATTTTTTCACACCATAACAATGTGACATCAATAATACCATCATCGCTAACCCCAATGTCACAACAGCATTTGCTGTTGGGCTATCAATCCAGGTATTACCGCCAACAATTAGTTCAACTAACAATCCTAATTGATTAGAAACAAAGATAAAAGCAAATAAGACAAAAGCAAATAAATAAAAATTGCCACTATCTTCAGCTGGAATAGCTGCATCAACAATGTTATTAGTAAAGCTCATCAACCATTCCATCATATTTTGCTTTTTAGTAGGACGTAGTTGTGGTTTGCGAGAAAATGCAAAAGCTAACGCAAAAACGACAATGCAAGTAATCAATACTGATAAATCAATACATAAGTTAAAGCGTAACCCGCAAAATGTCACAATTGGAAATTTATCATTCAAAGATATCGCCTCCTTTACTTACTAAGTAAGTATTCCATTAATATAAACTTCCTTATGTCAAGAAAACGCTTGCAGGCTTACATTAAAAAGAATATCATTTTTTATTTTTATAATAAAGAGTTATTTTTTAATAATATTTATTTAGTACCAAACAAACGATCACCAGCATCGCCTAAACCAGGAACAATATAGCCATCTTTATTTAAATGATCATCTAATGAAGCTGCATAAATATCAACTTCTGGATGTTCTTCCTGTACTTTTTTAACGCCTTCTGGAGCAGCAACTAAAACAACTAAACGAATTGAATTGGCGCCTCGTTTTTCTAAAGCATCAATCGCCATATTAGCTGAACCACCAGTGGCTAACATAGGATCAACGACGAAAAGATCACGTTGATCAACATCAGATGGTAATTTGACAAAATACTCATGCGGTTCAAGTGTTTTTTCATCACGATACATACCAATATGACCAACCTTAGCAGCTGGAATCAACCGTAATACCCCATCAACCATGCCCAAACCAGCGCGTAAAATAGGAACAACTGCTAACTTCTTACCAGCAATTTCCTTGCCAACAGCTTCACCAATTGGCGTTTGAATTTTAACATCATGTAATGGTAAATCACGTGTGATTTCATAAACCATTAATTCAGCAATTTCATTAGCAACCTCACGAAAATCTTTTGTCCCTGTTTTTTTATCACGTAAAATTGTCAACTTATGTTGAATGAGTGGATGATTTAAAATTGTAAACTTACCCATAATTCTCCTCCAATAATGCGCTTTCATGAACACGCTTTAGCTTAATCATATGCTTATTTATCCTTTCATACAAGAGATATTTGATTGTTACTAATAATATTCGAAAAAAATGGCTAATTTACACAAAAAATGTGAAATTAGCCATTTTTTTAATTTTTTTTAAAAAAATGATGGTGACCAGCGGCCTTTTCCAAACGATTCATATATGCAATACCAATTCCCGTCGCTGGAAAACCTTGCACCAAAATAGTCTTTACTTCTGGATACATATCAAAATATCGTAAGCCATCATATAAATGTTGGCTTGCTGAAACCACTGAATCACCAAGCGAAAATTGTTCTTTAAAGCGAACCACATGCTGTTGCGCTAAAACTTGATCAGTTGCCATAATCCCAAATGGTTCACCCGTTTGTTCCATTTGTGCAATTGCTTGTGGAAACTGTGATACTTTATCAACAATAATCACTTGTGCTTGTGGTTCATAATGCTTATATTTTTGCGAGCCTGTTGCTGCTTCTTTTTGCATCATCACTGGTTGACCAATAACATCGGCAATTTCATCAGCAGTAATAACTCCTGGGCGCAGAATCATTGGTTGCGCTAAACTCATATCGATAATGGTTGAATCAACCCCTACGTTAGTAGCACCATCATCCAGCACTGCAACAATCTTACCACCAAGATCTTGTAACACATGTTCGGCCGTTGTGGGACTAGGGCGCCCCGAAGTATTAGCTGATGGACCAACAATCGGATCACCTAAAGCGGTAATCATCTGTAATGTTGCTTGATTATCAGGCATGCGAAACGCAATTGTTGGCAAACCATTAGTAACAATCTTATTAATGGCAGCATATTTTAATGGCAAAATAATTGTCAGTGGTCCTGGCCAAAAATTTTCCATTAATAATTTTGCCGCGTCGGGAATATGAGCAGCATATTTTTTTACCATTGCAAACGATGATACCGTCAGATTTAACGGATTATCAGTCGGACGATGCTTAACCGCGTATACTTGTTGCACTGCTTGTGGATTCAAAGCATCAGCGCCTAAGCCGTATACTGTTTCAGTTGGGAAAGCAACTAATTTTCCTTGTTTTAATAAATTAGCAGCAACTAAATAATCAGCTGCTGTCAGCCGTTTAGTTTCCATTTTTATGCCTCTTTTGGTGCTTGTACTTGTAACATGCGCATGTGACCAGCAATATCTTTACGAAAAGTTAAACGTGCTTGCGGCCATGCCTGGGTAAATAATTGCTGCAAAGCTGGCTGCTGATGATAACCAAATTCAAATAACGCCTGTCCTTGTGGAGTCAAATGAGTTGGTAACTGTGCAGCCAAACGTTCATAAATTGCTAAACCTTGATGTTCAGCAAATAATGCCACATGTGGTTCATTTTGATAAACGCTGCGATCCATTACCGCAATTTCATTATAAGCAATATATGGCGGATTAGAGATAATTAAATCAAATTTTTCATCACCAATCGGAGTAAATAAATCCCCTTGTTTGAAAGTTACATCCGCATGTAAAGTTTGTGCATTTTCTTGAGCAACTTGCAAGGCTGCTTGTGAAATATCCGTAGCCGTAACTTTTAATGTTGGTATTTTTTTCTTTAAAGTAATTGCTAAAATACCACTACCGGTACCAATATCAAGTATCTTTTGATAGTGATGTTGTTTAATATTAACTAAAGCCCATTGACATAATTCTTCAGTTTCTAAACGTGGAATTAACACCGCTGGGGTAACTTTAAACTCATAATCATTAAAAGGAGCTGTACCAATAATATACTGTGGCGGTTCATCATTAACGACCCGTTGAATCATATTTTGAAAAGTTTGCCACTGTTGTTCACTTAATTCATCACGATAATGTAACAATAACTGAGTATGATTCCATTTTTGCCAATGCTCCATTAAGTATTCAGCATCACTGCGGTCATGTGTGGTTTGGTCTAATATTAAAAAAGCCCATTGGAGGGCTTTAAAAACAGTATGATTATAGTTCATCTTGTAATTGTTCTAATTTCAAAGTTTGATCGTGAAGAATTAAAGCGTCAATGATTTCATCTAGTTCGCCATTCATAATCCGATCAAGTTTATTCAATGTCAAATTAATCCGGTGATCGGTAACCCGGTTTTGTGGATAATTATAAGTTCGAATCCGCTCTGAACGATCACCTGTACCGATTGCATTCTTCCGTTTTTGTGCATATTCATCTTGATTTTGCGATTCATAATAATCATAAACCCGTGATTTCAAGATTTGTAACGCTTTAGCACGGTTTTGTTGTTGTGAACGTTGATCTTGCATCGCTACCACAATTCCCGTTGGAATATGTGTCATTCGCACTGCTGATGAAGTCTTATTAATATGCTGACCACCAGCACCGCTAGAACGATAAACATCAACACGGATATCCTTAGGATCGATATCAATGTCAACTTCATCATATTCAGGCATAACCGCAACGGTTGCGGTTGAAGTATGTACTCGCCCCGCCGATTCCGTAACTGGTACCCGTTGTACCCGGTGCGCACCGTTTTCATATTTCAATTTTGAATAAACATCTTTACCACTAATCATCATTGCAACAGTTTTAAAACCGCCAACTTCAGTTGGTGTTGAATCAATAATTTCGGTATGCCAGCCTTGTCGTTCAGCATAACGTTCGTACATATTTAATAAATCAGCCGCAAACAAGCTCGCTTCATCACCACCAGCTGCACCCCGAATTTCCATAATAATGTTTTTATCATCATTCGGATCTTTCGGTAACATGAGCATTTTGATCGTTTCTTCAAGTTCTTCTTTTTCCTTAGTTAAGTTAGCCAAATCATCCTTAGCCAATTCTTCCAAATCAGGATCCTTGGTTTCACGCAAAACCTCTTCACTATCAGCAATATCTTTTACTACCTGCCGATAATGTTTATATTTGCTAACTACTTCACGGATACTACCTTCTTCTTTAGATAATTCCATGTAGCGCTTTGTATCAGCAATAACATCTGGGTCGCTCATTAATTCTTGCAATTCATCATAACGATCAACCACACCTTGTAATTGTTCAAAAATTTTATCCATAACGAACTCCTTATTAATTACTTCTTCAATAATGGATGATAATAATGTTCACGACAAACTGGATAATAAGTATCAATATCACCAATTTGAACTTGCTTACCACTATAAATCGGTTTACCATTTTGGACGCGCAAATTCATTGTTGCCTTGTGCTTACAAAACCAACAAATCGTTTTCATTTCTTCAATTTTGTCAGCATACAGCAATAAATACTTAGAACCTTCAAATAATTCGTTGCGAAAATCATTTTTTAAGCCAAAAGCAATTACGGGAATACCTAATTCATCAACGACACGGGTTGCCTCAAGAATATGATGTTTCTTTAAAAATTGGGCTTCATCAATTAAAACACAGTTGGCTTCCTGATTAATCTCACATACTTTATCATAAATATTAGTATCAGTAAAAATGGGAATCGCTTCATGCTTAACACCCACACGACTAGCAATTACGCCAATGCCAGCACGATTATCAACCGCACTAGTCATAATAATCACTGGTTTATGTTGTTCTTCGTAATTATGGGCGACTTTTAAAATTTCAATTGATTTGCCGCTATTCATTGCACCATAACGAAAAAACAATTGGGCCATATTAACTTCCTTCTTACTACTTTTTTAATAAGTATACTCGTATTTTTAAGATATTTCGAGACAAAATAATATCAATAAGATAAGATAATTTTTATGTAGATTCAATATTTATATGCTATTATTAGCACTAGGAAAAGAGGTTCAGTTTAGTTATGTCAGTTAAAAGTTCATTAGCTACTGTTGTAGGTAAATCATCTTATTGGTTTCTTCATACTTTTTTAAAAGGCGGCAGTTCTCTTCCGGGAAAATTAGCTGTTAAAATTGATCCTAATGTTTTACATGAATTAGGTAAAAACTATGACGTCATTTTAGTTACTGGCACTAATGGTAAGACTTTAACAACATCATTAATCGTTAAAATCATGCAACAAACTGGCGCTGATGTTGTTACTAATTCAACTGGTTCCAACATGGTACAAGGAATCACGACCGCTTTCTTAGCACATAAAAATAAACGTAGCGATCGCAAAGTTGCTGTCTTGGAAGTCGATGAAGCAAACGTCGCACCTATTTGTCAATACATTACGCCCAAAGCATTTGTATTAACAAATATTTTCCGTGATCAGATGGACCGTTATGGTGAAATTTATACCACGTATAACAAAATTTTAAATGGTATCAAACTAGCACCAAGTGCCACCTTAATTATGAACGGTGATGCGCCTATTTTCTCATCTAAAGAGTTACCAAATCCCAAAATTTATTATGGTTTCAATGACCAAACAACTGACCATGATTTGGTTGCAGCGCCAAATACAGATGGCGTTTTGTGTCCACGTTGTAACCATATTTTGCATTACCATTTCTTAGTTTATAGTAATCTCGGCGATTACTTCTGCCCTAATTGTGGTTTTCATCGTCCTGAATTGAATTTTGCGGTTACTAAGTTAGGTGATAGAACCCCAACTTCATCACAATTTGAAATTGACGGCTATCCATTTGAAATTAAAATTGGCGGTTTATATAACATTTATAACACGTTAGCCGCTTATGCAGTTGGTCGTTTCATGCACATTGGTCCCAAAGCCATTAGCCAAGCATGCGAATATGATGAAAAAGTATTTGGTCGTCAAGAAGTAGTCAATATTGATGGTAAAGAAGTTACCTTAATTTTAGTTAAGAATCCGGTTGGTTTAAATCAAGTTTTAGACATGATTGAACTAGATAAAGATAAATTCTCACTAGCCTTCTTATTAAATGCTAAGTATGCTGATGGTATCGACACAAGTTGGATTTGGGACGGTAACTTTGAAAAACTAGTTAATAGTGGCAAAGTTGATCATTATTTAGCTGGCGGTGAACGTTATAAAGATGCCTCATTCCGACTCAAAGTAGCTGGAGTTGATGACAAAGATCTTACCATTACTGAAGGTTTAGATCATGTCATTGATGAAATTAAACAATTACCAAATAACCATGTTTATGTTTTAGCTACTTATACAGCAGTCTTACAATTACGTAAATTATTAGCCGAACAAGGTTACATTAAAAATAGAATGTAATATAAAAATCCCCTAATAAGGGGATTTTTTTGTACAAAAAAGAAGTATTGCGTAGCAATACTTCTACCGACACCAAACCCTATAATCACCCGTACGGGAATCGAACCCGCAACTCCGCCTTGAGAGGGCGACGTCTTAACCATTTGACCAACGGGCAATAATAAGACTATTTCCTAAAAATAATTTTAGCGAATTTACGTTTAAAGTCAAGATGATTATTTTTTATGACCACGCCACCAACAATAACCCATTAGTATTAATAAAAGTGCACAATACAACGACAGTAAAAAAACGATAATATTCAAAAGTTCATTTTGCATATTAAAATTAGCGGCCATTAACAAAAAAGTTAAGATAATAAATTTAAAAAATTGGCGTGCCAATCTTTTAAAAATAACTTGATAATGCATAACAATTAATCAATGAAGCGAACCGCTGTGCCATAAGCAACAACACTTTGCATATCGCCACTAATTGCCCCTGAATCAAAGCGCATCATTACGACCGCATCCGCATTAACATCAGCTGCTTCACTACGCAATCGTTCAATGGCTTTTTCGCGTGCTTTATAAAGCATATTAGTATACGCTTTAATTTCACCACCAATAATGTTTTTTAAATTAGCACCCCAGTTACTCATAATATTTTTTGATTGGGTTGTTACTCCAAAGACTTCACCAATTACTTCGTAGTTATGACCAGGAATAGTTTCAGTAGTGGTAATTAAAATATCATCATGATTATTAAACATTATACTCACCTATTTCATTAAGAATTGCACTTATTTTAACATGAAAAAAGCGGTCATGAAAATCCATGACCACTTAAAAAATAATCATTAAAGGTTCTTATCCATGTTAAATGTCAATTTAGATAACTGGATACCTTTCATAATTAACTTGTTAATTAACGCCTTAGTACGTTGCTTCATATCAGCAACCATTTCATAGTTCTTTTGTGTTAAGAGTGCTGTCAATTCTGCACCATGTTTATCTTTGGCTTCGGCATCAAATTTAGCTAACAAAGTCCGCTGTTGTTGCCGGCAATCTTTCAAATAATCAAGATCATCCTGGATAAACTTACTGTAATGACTTTCAACTAGCATTGATAAATGACGATACATCCAGTATGCTGAATCACTATCAATATCCATGGTTAACGGTGTTGACGAGTAACTAGGATCAGTATCATTAGCATTGGTATAAAATGGCACATATGGCGTAAATGATGGAAAGCCGATACATAAGTACATTATTCCTTGCATTTCTTCAGGAACATCATTCCGTAATTGCAAAATATGGGAATTCTGCGTCCGGTTTAAGCCAATCGGCCGGTAACGTAACTTATCAGCTGCATCACCATGACCTAATGGATCAAACTTAGTTTCGTTATAATGCGAGCCTAAATAGTATTCAATATCATCAGTGGTAATTTTATGATCGGCATGCATAATAAATGGCATTTCACCACTTTCCGGATCATTTTCTGAGCCAGGATTAAACAAATTATGACCATACCATACTCGTGGAGTATTGTAATGGCGGTCTTTTTCATTGAAAGTACCAAAAATATGCCGTAAATTCCAACCATTTTGATCTGGATTTAAATGATGTTCAGCAACAAATTCGCGAATACCATCAGCCCATTGGAAATTATCAGTATCATTAAAGTCAACTTCTTGAATAGCTACTTCATTAGCAACTACGGCATAAGCGTCATCAGGAATACGTTGTGCTAACCATAAATGTCCAGTAACAATTTCCATATACCAAGCTTCATTTTTATCCGCAAATAACACTGAATTACCAGCTGGTGAACCATATTTAGTAATCAAATTACCTAAATATTGAACCGCTTGTCGCGCTGATTCAATGAACGGTAAAGTAGCATTAACAATACAGTCTTCGTCCAAGCCATCCTTAACTAACGGATCATAAGCTAAGGCACGTTCATTGCCATAAGTTGATTCAGTTGCAGACATCGCAACATTTTTTTCATTAATGCCGCTTTCTTCATAATAGCCTTCTTTTTGATAATCAACATTAGGCACCGCGTTATAGCGATAGCCATCTGCTGGTAATTCCATGGCAAAACCATTTAACCACGATTTAAGCATTTGTCCTTTTTGATTATGCCATGCTGGATGCATATAAAAACGCTGTGGTGTTAGTGGTAAAAAGGTATCATCATTACGAGCAATCATCACGGAACCATCAATACTTGCTTTTTTACCGACTAACATTGAAGTACAAGCACGTTCAATTTCCATTAACAAAACCTTCTTTCTTATATGATCACTATAATCATACACCAAAATAATGATTACGTTTACAATCTAGTCATCACAGTGATATTTATGACGTGTAATATAAGTAAAGCCTAAGATAAATAATGCCGAAATAACACAACCTAAAATGTTGTTAAAAATACGTAGACCTACACTAAATCCATTGCCATAAATAGCCGATGCTAATACTAATGCACCAAAGCAATTAAAAACAGTATTCCAGTGATACGTTGTGGTAAAGCCTACTAAAAAACCACCAAGTGGACCCATAATCGTATCTAATGAACGAGGCAAAATAGTATAAATCACCCCAAAAATACAAGAACCAATAATAATTCCCACAATTCGCTGCAACATCCGTGATTTTAGTTGTAATTTGTATGGTGACAAAATTGAAAGTGAAGCCACACCAACCCAGAAATAACGTGGTAAATGACAAGCTTGACCAATAAATAACCCCAAACTAATACCAAAAGCTAAACGGAATTGCCAACGACATTTTTCTTCTTTAAATGAATAATTTTTAATAACCGTGCTAAACTGCCGATCCCGAAATTGCGTACGATGTTTTTGGTATAAAATCAAACCACAGAGAATAAAGCCACAAAACACCTGCAATAACCGCATTTGCAAATCATGAACTGATGTTGTTGGAAAATACGTTGCAAATAAATAGGCAAAAGCATAAATGCCCACATTCCCCATTTGGGGATTATCACAAGTCATAATAGTAATCGTAAATAATAAGCCAAAATTAACAAGCAACCCCATTAAAGCCGGTAATTTCGGTACAATGGCGCCACTCAAGCCCATAATTAAACAAATAATCGCAAAGTTTAGTAAGGTTGCCTTAATATTGTAATCATAGCCAACAAACTGTGCTTGCAATAAAATACAGAAAAACGCAACGGCAATGCTGGCATTTTCTTTACCAAAAAGCAATGTTGAAATAATAATAAACAGCATTGCAAAAGTAACTAATAAAATACTGCGAATTAAAATAATATTTTTATAGTAACGCCGTTTTTTTAAATCATTAGTAGCTAAAATTAATTGGTTTAACTGCACGGGATTCAACTGTAATAACTGATAAAAACTTAACTTTTTTGCTGTCACCTGTTAATCTCCTCCTGTCTTTATTGTAGTAATTTAATTTTTTAAAACAAAATATAAGCATACAAAAAAGCAGTTTGTATCAAACAAACTGCTTAATTACTGTATGATAATTGGGTAACTTGGGATCGAACCAAGAAATTATGGATTCAGAGTCCACTGCGTTACCATTTCGCTACTACCCAATTTTTATTACAGTTACATTTTAAATTTTAAAGAATAATTTGTCAATCAAATTAATAAATTGTTTTATCCTGATCAGCGGCAAAGGCTTCAAAATTCTTAATTGTTATATCACGATCATGTTGTGTTAAATCAAGAATTTGTGGATCTTTCATACCATCTTTAATAAATTTATAAATAAAATCATCACGAAAGCCAATCGCAGCAGCATCTTTAGGGGTATTACCATAATAAACAGTTTTGATATTAGCCCAGATAATTGCACCTAAACACATCGGACATGGATAAGCATTAGTATACAATTCACAGCCACTAAGATCATACGTATGTAATGCTTGGCATGCTTTCCTAATCGTAGTAATTTCACCATGAGCAGTCGGATCATCGTCAACTAATACCCGGTTATGACCACTAGCAATCACTTGCCCATCTTTAACGATGACTGAACCAAACGGCCCGCCATCACGTGTTTTTAAATTACTAGCTGCCTCTTGCACAGCTAATTCCATAAATTTTTTATTATACATATAATCATTCCATTTCATTATCATGTTTTAGTAATGCAAACATATTCTTCTTATAAGCCTCAACGCCGGGTTGATCAAACGGGTTAATGCCATTAAGATAACCGGAAATAGCCGCGGCAATTTCAAAAAAGTAAATTAAATAACCTAGTGAATAAGCACTTAATTCCGGAATATCAACACTCATTACTGGTACGCCACCAGCTAAGTGGGCTTGAATCACACCTGTATAAGCGGTGTGATTAACTTGATTGATTGAACGGCCTGCCAAGTAATTTAAACCATCATAATTATCAGCATCAGTTGGTACCGAAAGGTCATGTGGTACCTTTGCTACATTTAAAACGGTTTCCATTAAAATTCGGCGGCCGTCTTGAATATATTGTCCCAACGAATGTAGATCAGTCGTAAAGTTAGCAGCAGATGGATAAATACCTTTGCCATCCTTACCTTCTGATTCACCCATTAATTGTTTCCACCATTCACTAAAATAATGTAAATTAGGTTCATAACTTTCTAATAATTCAATGGCATAGCCTTTACGATATAAAATATTTCGCAATGCTGCATAACGATAAGCATCATTATGCATAATATCCGGATCATGATAAGCCAACCGCGCATCAGCTGCACCTTGTAATAATTGGGTTATATCACCACCAGCAACGGCAATTGGTAATAAACCTACTGGTGTTAATACAGAAAAGCGTCCGCCAATATCGTCAGGAATAACAAAAGTTTGATAGCCTTTTGCTAGCGCTTCTGCTTTCAACGCACCATGCTGACGATCAGTAGTTATAAAAAGATGATTTTTAATTTCATCATCACCATATTGGACTTGCAGTTTTTGCTTAAGTACACGCCAAGCTAACGATGGTTCTAGCGTTGTGCCTGATTTAGAAATCACATTAACGGCAAAATCATGCCCGTCAAGTAAAGTTAGTAAATCAGCTAAGTAGGCACTACTTAACGAATTACCTGCATATAATATTTGTGGTGTATGACGGTTAGGATTGTCATTATAAAAATTACCATTTAAATATGCAATTGCCATGCGTTGGCCAAGATAAGAACCACCAATACCAATAGAAATAAATATTTCGGAATTATGTTGAATTAGTGCAGCCGTATCTTTAATACGTTGTAATTCTAACTTATCATATGTTACGGGCCAATTTAAAAAGCCACGAAAAGTATGCCCGGCCCCCGTACCGCTACGTAGTAACTGGTCAGCAGTATTAATCATTGGTTGTATTTGTACTAATTCATGAGCATGTACAAATTGATTGATATATTGATCATTTAAACTAATATAAGCCATAATTATCTCCTTGTAGCTTACGTTATACTGTTACTTTATATGGTTTAATTTTCAAAAGCAAGCAATAATGTAAGCCCTCTCAATTATGACAACTTGGTTAAGTTTACTTCATTTAGGTTTACACCGCTAAGTAACAGCGGGTAAAATGATTTTATTATTTAATACGTTAGAAGAAGGTTCAACATTAATGCGTAGACATTTACAGCAATGGTGTAAATCACCGTTTTTTCCCATTGCGTTAGCTGTAATAGTTATTTGGATTAAAACGGTATTTGCTTACTATGCTGATTTTTCACTTGGTGTGGCCGATCTATTACAATTTTTCTTAACATTATTTAATCCAATTGGGGCCACTTTATTATTACTTAGCATTGCTTTGTATATTAAAAACCGACGGGTAGCTTTTTGGGTACTAGTCATTATTGACTTATTAAGTACTATCTTGCTGTATGCTAATGTATTGTATTATCGTGAATTTACTGATTTCTTAACGGTAGGTACAATGCTCGGCGTTTCCAAGGTCTCGCGTGGACTAAGTGGTAGTTCAATTATGTTAATGAAACCACACGATATTATTTATTGGTTAGATTTTATCGGATTTGGCTTATTTTTAATTGGTCGTGGATTAATGCATATTCGACCACTGGCACAAATTACACCAGTTAAAATTGTTAACTTTTTTAACAAACCGGCTTTACAGCTTAAACCAATCTCTACTCTCCAAGCTTTCGCAGTAACTTCATTGGCAACAGCTTTATTTAGTGCTGATTTAAGTTTGAGTGAAATGAACCGGCCGCAATTGTTAACACGAACATTTGACCGTAATTATATCGTTAAATACATTGGTATCGATGCTTTAACCGTTTACGATGCCATTAAAACCGCACAAAACAATCAAGTGCGCTCCCAAGCAGATAGCGCGCAGTTAGATGATATTTTAAATTACGTTCATCAAAATTATGCCGCTCCAAATAAAAAATATTTTGGTATTGCTAAAGGGAAAAACGTTATTATTATTCACTTGGAAAGTTTCCAACAATTTTTAATTGGTCAAAAAATTGATGGTCAAGAAGTTACTCCCTTTTTAAACTCACTATATCATGACAAAAATACGATTAGCTTTGATAATTTCTTTCATCAAGTAGGACAAGGAAAAACGTCTGATGCCGAAAACATGTTAGAAACCAGTACGTTTGGATTACCACAAGGGTCATTGTTTACGACACTGGGATCAGATAATACTTTCCAAGCAGCACCAGCAATTTTACAACAGCAACAGGGATATACCAGTGCAGTCTTCCATGGTAATGTTGGTACTTTCTGGAACCGTGATAATACTTACCGCTCAATGGGATATGATTATTTCTTTGATAAATCATATTTTGATGCTTCAGCAGGTTCATCGATGGAATATGGACTAAAAGATAAATTAATGTTTGCTGAATCAATTAAGTATCTCGAGCAATTACAGCAACCGTTTTATGCAAAATTCATCACTGTAACTAATCATTTTCCTTACCCCTTATCTAAGGAAGATACTAATTTCCCATCCGCAGGAACTGATGATGATACGGTTAATGGTTATTTCCAAACTGCTCATTATCTTGACCAGGCCGTACAAGAATTCTTTAATTATTTAAAAGCAAGTGGCTTATATGATAAGTCAATCATTATTTTATATGGGGATCACTATGGCATTTCTGATTCGAGTAACAAAGCCTTAGCGCCATTATTAGGCAAAGATCCTGAGCGGTGGAATGATTTTGATAATGCACAATTACAACGGGTGCCATTTATGATTCATATGCCTGGGCTTCCCGGTGGCATTAGACATACCTATGGTGGTGAAATTGATGTTTTACCAACTTTATTACACTTATTAGGAATTAACACTCAAAATTATGTTCAATTCGGTACTGATTTACTATCACCGCAACATCAACAATTAGTAGCGTTCCGTAATCATGATTTTGTAACGCCAAAATATACTTACACTAATGGCAAAATCTATCGGAACAGTGATGGTGCGATAATTAGTGATCCAAGTCCTAAATTGCAAAAATTAATTGCCCGCGATCAAGCAAAAGTAAACACAGAATTAAGCTTATCTGATAAGCTTAATCAAAAGAACTTACTCCGCTTTTACACGCCACCTGGTTTTAAACCAGTGGCACCAAAAGATTACGATTATAATGATTGTTACCAACGTGAAATGGCAATTAATCAACGTTTGGGCGATCATTCGACTAGTTTGTTTGCGCAAAATCATGATAAATCAACTACTGATCTTTATCATACTGACGCACCTGAATTAAACGGTAAAACACAAGATATTACTGATGTTCCTGACAGTGTTAAAAATAATCAAGATAGCGAACAAAGCCAAAGTACAACTAGCATGAGTAGTTCATGTAGTAACTAGTCCATAAAAAAATAGTCTTCCTAAATTTAGGAAGACTATTTTTTTATTCATCATCGGCATCTTTATTATCATCTGATGATAACGGATATCCTTTATCTGAAAAAATAACTGTAAAGCGTGTGCCCTTACCTTTTTGGCTGGCGACGTCAATTTGTGCATGGTGTTGCTCAATTAATTGCCGTACAATAGCCATCCCTAAGCCTGATTCACCATACTTAGTATTTTTACGTGATGGATCAGCTTTATAATAACGTTCCCAGATATTACGCATTTCTTCAGGAGTCATGCCAATGCCAGTATCACTAACAGTAAAGATCGCCCGGTGATCACCCCGCTGCGCAGTTACAATAATTTTACCATTGGTTGTAAATTGAACTGCGTTTTGCATAATGTTAAACATGATTTGTACAAAACGATCATAATCAGCATAAACCTTTACTTCTTTATCAGCTTTAAGAGTCATCGTATCATGAACATCTTTTACCTTATTATCTAGTTGTGAAACAATGTTACTTAAAGCTTCCGTAGCATTAAATTCTTTTTCATGTAATGGTATTTGATTAGTACGGATCTTTTCGTAATCAAGATTATCGTTAACTAAACGAATTAAACGTTTCGTTTCATTACGCATTAATTGAATACTTTTAGCACGACTTTCTTCCGGAATAGCATCATATACTAACCCTTCTAGTAAGCCATTAATCGTTGTCAATGGCGTGCGCATTTCATGGGCAGCATTCATTAAGAATTGTCGTCGTTGTTCTTCTTGACGTTTAATTTCTTTACGCGAAGCTGCTAATGCCTTAGACATGCTGTTAAAATCATCAACTAAGCTATCTAATTCATCATGATTTTTACTTTGCAAGTAAACATCATAATTTCCCTTAGCAATTTTATGCGTTGCTTCACGCAAACGATTAATTCGTAAAACCGTAATTCGTGATAAGAAGTAACTCATAATTACGGCGATTACTCCTGACACTACTAACGATATTAATAAGTTATTCTCAATACGTTGAATGCTAGTGCGAATATTGGCAATAGCCGAACCAACGTAAATTGCCGCTCGTAACTTATTTTGATAAAAAATAGGTTTAATAATCGCAATTTGGTCTTCTTTTTCACGTGTTACCGTATTTTTTTGTGGTAATAATCGTAATTTAATCGTCTTATTTTCTTGTAAATCATGCCAATATGATTTATTTAAATGCGTTTTAAAGTCAGTTGGATAAACAACATTATTATTTTCATCAAATACTACAAAATTAACATATTGATCGTGTAAAATGGTTTCGCTATCTTGTAAAAAACGAATGGTATCAGCATCAGACGAATTATTAGCAATAAAAACATTTTGCACAATATTAGCATAATTAGCTAATTGCGTATATGTAGTATTGTATAAAGACTTAGTTATATATTGAATAAATGATAAACCAGTTACTACTAGCGTAATTAAAATGACACTAAAAAAAGATAGCATCTGTTGGTAAGCTAGTTTCATTATTCATCATCACCATTTTGAGAATCATCAAATTTATAACCAACGCCCCAAACGGTCTGAATAATTTGTGGACCAACTTTTTCAATTTTTTGCCGCAATTTTTTAATATGGGCATCAACGGTGCGTTCATCACCGTAATATTGATAATCCCATACCAATTCAAGTAATTGTTCCCGTGAAAATACTTGTTTAGGACTTTTAGCTAAGGTACGTAATAAATCAAATTCTTTAGGTGTCAAGCCTTTAATTTCTTTACCATCTAAGAAGGCTGAACGCATTTTACTACTTAACTTAAAGTGTTTTGTTTTAACATCAAAATCGTCATTATCATGTACTTCTTTTGCAGCATTTTTAGCAGCGGCAGCGTTCATTTGTGAGCGCCGGTGTAATGCCTTAATCCGTGCAATTAAAGTAATTGGTGAAAATGGTTTCGTAACGTAATCATCAGCACCTAATGATAAGCCCAAAACTTGATCACTTTCTGAATCACGAGCGGTTAACATAATTAATGGTACTGTTTTAGAAATATTACGAATCTCTTTGGCAACTTGCATACCATCAATTCCTGGTAAGTTTAGGTCTAATGTAATAATGTCCCAACTGTCAGGATCATCTTTAAACAAAGCTAATGCTTCATTACCATCATAAGCAAAATGAGCATCCCACTGTTCCTTTTGGAAAAACATTTCCATCATTTCTGAAACAGATTTATTATCTTCGATCATTAATAACTTCATATAAAAATTTCCTCACTGTTAAAATTAATATTCTTAGTAATTACGATCTTAATGTTACAATTATAATTATAAACAATTTAACCATAAATTAGTATCATATACAAAAGGAAGAAAAATAATGTTACCAAAAGCAGTCGTTTTCTTTGATTTAGATGGCACATTATACAACAGTCAACATCAACTAGTTGCTAGTAGCCTACAAGCCATCAAACAGTTGCGGCAAAATAATATTCTACCAGTAATTGCCACGGGACGAGCACGGGCTGAAATTGATAATACCTTAGCTATTACTGGAATTGATTCATTTATTACAACAAACGGTGCCGCGGTTACATTACATAATCAACAAATTTATCATGATTATATTGCTCCACAATTATGTCACCAAGTAGTAACATTGGCACGTCAATTAGGTGATACAGTTAGTTTTTACAACGATGATCATGAAGCAATCGATCATGCTACACCACTTTCGTTAGCGCGGCATCGTTATTTAGGTAAAGTTGCCCAAGTTGATCCACTTTTTTATCAAAAACAACCCGTGCAATTATTACTAATTATTGCTGCGCAACAGGAACAACATGATCAACAATATCGTGAACAACTTGGCCAAAATTTAAAATTATACCGAACTTCTGATTATACAATTGATACAATCAATAAAAATTGTTCTAAAAAAGCGGGCATCCAACGATTACTAACCGCTTTAGCAATCAATAAACAAGTACCAACATATGCGTTTGGTGACAGTAATAATGATCTGGAAATGTTTAGCATGGTTAAGCATCCAATTGCGATGGGTAATGCTTTGCCAGTAGTTAAACAAGCAGCTGAATACATTACGACTGATCACAATAGCGATGGTATCATTAATGGTTTAAAACATTTTAAATTGATTTAATTTTTGGCAGTGCAGGTGATTTAACTATGAAAACTCCATTAACAATCATCGTTCCCACATACAATGTGGCACGTTTTTTAAAACAATGTCTAACCGCCATTCAAAAACAAACCTTTTTAAATTTTGAGTGCTTAATTGTTGATGACGGTTCTACTGATAAATCAATCATGATTAGTGAACAATTTTGTCAACAGGACAATCGCTTCCAATTAATCAAATGCGAACATCATTCTCTGGCTCATGTCCAAAATGTCGGTTTACAACATGCACATGGGGAATATGTTACTTTTTGTGATGGCGATGATTTTGTTGGCAATAATGGTTACAGCAAAGTTATGCAAATCGCGCAGGAACAGCATCCTGATTTAATTGTTAGCAATTTTTGCCGTTACTATAATGATGCAAAACACGCACGAACTAATATGATGGTTCCAACAGTAATGAAAGGTAATGATCTTATTCAAGCCTTTCCTAAACTTTATCAACAAAACTTTATGTTCTACGACTGGAACAAGATTTATCGCTACGAGTTAATTAAAGAAATGCGTTTTCGCGATTTAACAGTAGGTTTAGATACTATTTTTAATTATGAATTATTTGCTAAAAAACCAACCGTTATCTTTAATGATGAGCAGTATTATTTTTATCGCCAACGGTTAGGTTCATTAGTTAACCACTATGATCCGCACCGCTTGAGTATTCGTAAACAAGAAACAAATGCTTTAGCTACTCTTTTACAAGGTTGGCAAGCCGAATATCAAGATAAATTATTAACATATGATTGGTTTGCGACATTGTCATTATGTATCAAAAACCTTTACTTGCCTGATTCGCCATTAGTTGCAGCACAACGACTACAAACTATTAAGCACTTATTAGCAGAATGCTTACCACATATTAATAACGCATATTTAACTAATGATGAATTACATGATATTAATCTCTGGCAAAATCTTAACGATGATCAAGTCCTAATTAAAAAGTGGCAAAAAATTAATGCTAAATATTTCACCCCAACTAGTGATAAAAATGATTAGTGTCATCATTTTTATCATCAGTGGTATTTTAGCCATTACTAGTGCATGCAGTATCTATCCACAACGCAGTCGTTATCTAAATAATGCAGCATTATTACTAGCATTACTAAGTGGCGTCCTCTTCATTATTCAACGACCAGCCGTACACTTAAATATTTTTGTTGGTTTTTGGATTGGTACTTTACTTTTCATGATTGCCCTTGGCATTGTCATTTTTAAAAATAATAAACAAAACTAAGTTAAAAAGCAGCTGTTTATAACTAAAACAGTTGCTTTTTTATATTTATAAAAAAATTGAATTTTTATTCATAAGTATTTTTGGCTATAATAAAAGGTAATAATTATATGGAGGTAATTCCATGGAAACTAATGAACAGCCGCATTTGGCTCGTAATTTAAAAAGTCGTCATGTACAATTAATTGCAATTGGTGGGACGATTGGCACAGGGTTGTTCTTAGGATCAGGCGAATCAATTCACTTCGCCGGTCCATCAATTTTATTAGCTTATTTAATTACTGGCATTATTTGTTTCTGGTTAATGCGTGCTTTAGGTGAATTATTATTATCTGATCTTGATCATACTTCTTTTGTTGATTTCATCCGTGATTATTTAGGTAATCGTGCTAGTTTTATCATTGGTTGGACTTACTGGATGTGCTGGATAACACTAGCTATGAGTGAAGTTACCGCACTGGGATTATATATGCAATTTTGGTTTCCGCATTTACCACAATGGATACCAGGATTAATTATCTTAGTTATCTTATTAAGTATTAATTTAATTACAGTGGCTTTATTTGGCGAAACGGAATTTTGGTTTGCATTAATCAAAATTATTGCAATTATTGCGTTAATTGTTACTGGTATTTTTTTAATTTTAATTCATTTCAAAACAACTAGTGGCTATGTTGGTTTAAATAATTTAGTTAACCATGGTGGCATCTTCCCACGGGGCTTAAAAGGATTTTGTTTATCATTTCAAATGGTTGTTTTTAGCTTTGTAGGTGTTGAAATGGTCGGTATGACCGCTTCTGAAACAGCTGATCCGCAACACGTTATTCCGAAAGCAATTAATAGTATTCCGTTACGAATTATTTTATTTTATGTCGGTTCTTTATTCGTAATCATGTGTATCTATCCTTGGAATAAGGTAGCTACAAATTCAAGTCCATTTGTACAAGTTTTTGGTGATTTAGGTATTAAAGCCGCGGCTGGTATTATTAATTTTGTTGTTATTACTGCGGCAGCATCAGCATGCAATAGTGCATTGTATACAACCGGACGAATGTTATTTTCACTCGCAATCGATAGTAAAAATAAATATCTTCATAAAATTGGTCACTTATCACGGCGACAAGTACCCCAAGCTGGTTTAATCGTTTCAACGATTATCATTGCTATTGCAGTCATTTTAAATATGTTTATGCCTAACGGAGTATTTACGTTAGTTTCTTCAATTGCAACTACTTGTTTCCTATTTGTATGGGCAAGCATTATCGGTGCGCACTTACGGTACCGGCATTCATCACTGGCATTAAAGAGTAATTTTAAAATGCCTTTAACACCTTGGTCAGATTATTTGGTGCTAATTTTCCTAGCATTTTTAATGATTGTGCTCTGCTGTCAAAAATCAACATTAATTGCATTAATCTTATCATGCGTTTGGCTTTTGATTATTAATTTAATTTATCAACATAGTGCTCACAAATAAAAAAATCCAGAAGTTAGTAACTTCTGGATTTTTTTATTATTATTGTAAATTACTCTGCCGCCATTGTTTAATTTCTTGTAAAAAAGCACTAAAAGCGGTTTGTTGATGAAAATCAGGAAATTCACCTACTAAAACTTGTTTAACTTGTTTCGCTTGATCGCCCGGTTTTTGTAAAATAAGTACGGCTTTTTGGGCCTGCGCATTCATAAAAAATGACTTAGGTAGATTTAATAATCCTTGAAAATAAACTGATTTAGTTAACCATGTCATCAATGGTTGTGATTGTTCAGAATTAAATAATTGACTAGGAACAATAAAGAAGCCAAAGCCATTAGGACGAACATAACGCATGCTTTGTTCAATTAATAAATGATGCGCATAAGTATGCACGCCTTCAGCCTTAGTTTGGTAATTTTTAACATTATCATCTTGTGGATAATATCCCACTGGTAAATCACTAATGGCCAAGGCAACTTCTTTAACCATTAACGGATCAATACTGTCTTGATGATATAAGTCAACATGTAAGTTTTCTAAGGCAAAACCAGCGCTAGCTAAGGCTAATAAATCTTCATCATTATCAATACCAATGCCATTCAATGTAATATGCAAATCACTTTGTAAATGATTAATAACGGTGGCTAATAAATTCCCGGTACCAACTGCTAAATCTAAAATTTGATCATTATTTTGTAATTTAACAAATGTTTCGATTAAAAAAACAATTAATAAACCGATTGCATCTGGTGTTAATTGTTTATTAGCTTCGATATGTTCATCACGCATGCCTTTTAAAACTGCTAATTGCCACGCTTGACGAATTTGATCAGGCTCATACTGGTTTAAGTTAATTAATGCATACATTTGTTTTAACTTAGCAACGGTTGGTTCATCAGGTGCACCGGCTTCAACGTTAACACGTTTATTTTTTAAATTATCACAAGTTTCAATTAAAGCATCCAAGTAAGGTACTTTTAATGCCGCTTTTAATGTCGATGTTGCTTCGTTAAGTTGATCGTACAAAGCAGTTACTGCTTGATTATCCGTATATGTCACCTCTTAATAATTCCTAATAATTATTCTAGCGATATGCGGTTTTTCTAGCAAGATTTATAAGTCTTCATCATTAACAATAAAATCTTCATGATAACCATTTCGTAACCATACTTTAATTCGTTGGGTGGTATGTTGGGCTTCGCCAAAAGAATTACGATAACGTTCATAATGTCCTAATTGTAATTGTTGTGCACATAATTGTGCTTGATAATGATTATTCAAATTATTCAAGCGCCGACGCTGCACATACTCGTAGTTACATAACGATAAAATAACTACTAAAGTAACTGTTAATGTTACTATAACCGAAGCAAGCAAATTAGCTGGTAATTTTTTCATATGTTGTTTCCTTTAAATGACGTGGATAAAAATAAACTAAATATTTTTTACCATGAATAGTCGTTTGTAATTGTAAAGTCCGGTCAATGAATTGCAAAGAGCTATGCTTACCATTTAATAATAATGGCATATGCCCTTTACGATCGCTAGATTGCAAACGTAACATTTGTTTTTTAGCATACCAATCAAGACGATATTCTTTCTTAATTAAGTAACCACTATCATTGGGTAAAAACGGTTCAAAAATAATTGTTTTGCCAGTTGAAACGTAACTAACATTAATTAGTTCATCAATAGCTAAACACGCATCAGCAAAGCGTAATTCATCTAAGCGGTTTTGATAAGCCAATGCTGTCTTTAATAAATGAGTAATATTAACTAATGTTAAAATACATAAACACATAATTAGTAAATTCACCAAGTGTTCAAATAATAAAAAACCTTGTGCTTTACCACGTAACTTCATAAGTACTACCACCGCCGTTTACCTTAATACCATTAGCAATTTGGGTAACATGATATGTTGTTGAATTAAGAATATACTGCTGATGTTTAAGTTCTGTGTGTTTTGCAATTCCCGAAGTGCCATAACAGCAACTTGCTTCAACTGCACGTTATTAACACGATCATGCAGATGTTGTGTTGTTGCTTGTAACTGCAATGCTAGTATAATTAAAGTTAATAATGATAGTAGTAAACTAATAATACTTTCTGATAAAATCATTCCTCTATACTTCTTCATAAAGAATATTGCCCCATCCCATTTGGATTTTAAAATGCATAATTGTATTCGTTTGGCGGTCAACGAAAGATAACGTGGTTGGTGTAACTGCATGCCGTTTTCTAATAAAAATATCGCAACAACGTGCCATTTTTAAATGAGCGGGCACCTTGATACTTTTCGTAACTAAATGGCCATTTTGAATAACAATAAAATCCAAACTTTGATAATGAGCTCCTGTTTTTAAATGTCCGTTGCAATTATTAACATAACAAGTTTGTCGTAATGATTCCCAATTACTAATTAATTCACGTTTAAATAATGTCGTGGTAATTTTCTTTTCACAATGATGCCAAGTAAGCGTAGGTATTAAAACTAAGGTAATCGTTAAGCTTAATGCTATAATGGCTTCTAATAATGTAAAGGCACGCATTTTCATCAACTGTTAACTTCACCAGCTTTTAACTTTAAACCACGACGTTGGGCTTGTTTACACTGCCGAGCAGTGATAATTTTGGCCTTTTCCAATTCATCGAAAGAAGTAAACTTATCAGCAGCATGCGTACCTTCTTCATCTTCATATAATTCAATTTGTGTTTGAATAGTTGAAGCTAATGCTGCATCAGTTTTAGCTTCAGCAGTATGTTTTTGCTGTGTTAAATTAGGTAAAATCAATAAGATTAATAATGAAATGATAAAAATAACAACTACCATTTCTAATAAAGTAAACCCTTGTAATTTACGTAAACGCATCAAAACCCCTCCATCATTTGATAAACTGGCAATAAAACACTCATATAAACCGCAATAATCATCATTGCAATTAAAAGAAATAAAAGTGGTTGTAACCAAATAATTGTTCTATTCAATGCTTGTTGTAATTTTTTAAATTGCACGTCAGCTAAAAAATGCAACGCAATCCCCAATTCTTGATAAGAACATCCTTGATTAATAAACAATAATAATTCCAAAGGTAACAACGCTGTTTGCTTAATAAACGCATTAACATTGTCACCATGATCAAGACACTGCTTACCGGCCAAAATCATTTCACTTAATACCGAATGATATCGTTGTTGCGATAATACCGAACAAATTTGGGCAAATGTTAACCCGTTTTGAACTAAAATAGCTAAATCAAAAACAAGCATGTAATGATAATAATTACGCCACAATTTACCAATTAATGGTAAATGACACAACGTTTGCGCACGTTGCAAGGCACTACGATGTCGTAAATAATGCCAATAACTAATACTAGTTATTACGGTAATAATTAACGTAATACTTAATCCAATGAATAAAATATCAACCGGCATAATACCTTGCTGCGTTACATCTTGTAATTCAGTAATTACTGAACAACGTAAGCCAATAATTAATAAAAATAAAAACAAAAGCAATATAACTGGATAAAGTAATAATTGTTGCAAGCGTTGGCGATAATGCAATCGCATTTGTAAAAAATTAGCAATTTGGGCTAAGCAAGTAACTAAATCGCCATGATTAGCTGCAATCGTTACTTGTTCAATTAATAACGAATCAATATGACCCGCACGTAATGATTCAGCAAAAGAAATGCCTTGTTGTAATTGCTGATAAATTGGCAAAGCTAAGCTGCGCATTTGCGGAGTTAGTTCAGTCATACATCGTAAGCTTTGTTGTAATGAAAAACCATTTTTAAGTAAATTACTTAATTGTTCAAAAAAATATGCTTGTTGGACAACTGCTTGATGCCGTTTGATAAGTTTCTTCAGTAATTTGACCATCTTCATATGCTTGTCGTAACAGCGCCAGCCAATTATTAGCGTAATTTTGTGATTGTTTTAAAATTAACGGATTTTCAATAATATCAAATAAAACCCCACATTCATCAGTCAATGTAGGCAATAATTGTTGATAACTAATAACACGCAAGCAATTTTGCAAAGTTAATGGCTCAACATTAAAGTCTAATAATCGTTGTACCACACCCCAAGCACAACGGGCATGAACTGTTGTTAATACTGTGCCACCAGTTAAAGCGGCACGAAGTGCTGCATGAGCTGTTTGTTCATCCCTAATTTCACCAATAATTAATACATCAGGATGATGCCGTAAACTAACTTTTAGCAATTCGTTGTATGTCATTTTAGCTGGATCATTAACTTGTAATTGGATAAAATCATTGTTAATAATTTCTACGGGATCTTCAATCGTTAACACTGTTTTATTAACTAATAATTGTTGGGCTAAATAATACAATGTTGTTGTTTTACCAGCACCGATGGGCCCAGAAAGAACGCACATGCCACCTTGAGTAATCGCTTGCCTTAATTGTTGTAGTTGTTTAGGACATAATGTCCGTAACTTTGCCGGTAATGGATAAATAAACCGTACGACTAGTGATTCACGATTATATGCATCACCAACAGCTGATAAGCGTAAGTAAATTTTCATATCATGATTTTGAAATACTAACGAGCCTAATTGTGGTCGACGCTTCTCGCTTAAATTCATTTGTCCGCGATACTTTAAATAATTGAGCCACGCTTGCCCTGTTGCCAATGATAAATTAGGTAAATGCACTAATTTAGTAATATTTTTAGTAAACAATTGGAAATAAGCATCGCGTTTAACTATAAATAAATCATGCACTCGTTGTTCAATACATTGGCATAATAATTGTTGAACCGCTTGTTCGACGCTCATATGTTCACCTCCTTAAAACGTTATAATATAAGTTACGTTTTTAGCAGCTAAATCTTTCTGATATATAAAAAAATCGCGATAAAAATCGCGATTTTGCTTTTTTAATTTCATGACAATGTTAATTATCAAATGATGAAGATTAGGCTTTTTGTAAGTGATGTTGTGAATAATTATAAAAAATCCACGCAACACTACCAAAGAAAATTGGACCAATAATTGTCCAAAAAGCAGTACTATAATCATGCGTCATAATTGGATCTAAAATAGTGAAAATAATGCCGATTAACACTGTTAGCCATGAAACAGCAGTAACTGCCCAAACCACTTTTTTACTATGATATGCTACAAATGGTCGTGCAAGATTTTTTTTAGCTTTAAAGAATGGGAACGCTGCAATTAAGAATAAGTATGGTAACGAATTAGAAACATTACCCATATCAGTTAATACTGTATAAAATGCTTTCATATTTTTGCCACCAAAAGCAACACCAAATAAAACAATATCAACAATAATAGCTTGAATCCACATTGCATAAGCGGGTACACCATGTTTATTTAATTTAGTTAATTTAGCTGGCCAAAACTTTTTCGGTGTCCCAAGAATAAATGACTTAAGTGGTGAATAAATCATAACAAATAAAGCACCAGTATCAGATAAAAATTCTTCGACACCAATTAACCGACCAAACCAATTTCCCAGCGAAATGGCTGCCGTATTAGATAAGTGCAAGCCAATGCCAATTGAATAACCAAGATTATTCATTAAGACAAACAAAACATTACCTAAGTTTGTCGTGCTTTTACCTAATAAGTGCTTCCAATTAGCACTGATTCCCCAAAGGAAAATACCAACTGAATAAATAACTAAAATAAACAAAGTTGCGATAATTAACGCTTTAGGAAAAGTATGTTCTGCGTCCTTAACATTATCAATTACCCCGCTCATTGTTTCCATACCAGCATAAGCAAAAATGGCATATGAAACAAACGAAAGTAATGCTACTGGTGATTGAAATTGCGGATTAGGTGAATGAATTAAACTACTTGCAGTAAATGGCTGGGCAAGATGACCGTGGTGAATAATAATTAAAAACAAACTAGCAAGCATAAATACAGCAGTTAAGAATAAAGTGAATACCCCGCTAAAATTAGTAAACTTCGCAAACTGATCAACACCACGACTTGAAAAATACGTAATCACTAAAATAGCTACAATCGCAATTAAACCAATCGTTTGCGTTGACGATAAACCAAATAAATGCCAAGTTTGGGTAGTATCATGGCCAGCAAATGCCGTAGCAAACGGAATCCACATGCGCGAAGCTTCAGAAACTAACCAAATAATCCAGCCTGATAACCAAATAAACGTACCAATAAAAGCCGGTTTTTCACCAATTGAACCTTCCAACCATGAATAAATACCACCTTTAGCTGATTTAAAAGTGGAACCATATTCGGCAAACATTAAACCAGTGGGTAAGAAAAATAGTAATGCCCCCAAAATATACCAAATGATGGCGGCATAGCCCATTTGATCATACGCAATGGTTGTATTTGCCAAACCAAATAATGATGTGAAAATCATTAAAATTAAACTCAGCGTACCAATTTTTTTACCATCTTCTTGTGCCAATTAAGCACACCTCCAAATTGCCTTACTTGAATAGTAAAAACAAAAAGAGTCAAAAAAAACACTAACGTTATTATTAAGCAACGTTAATATCTTTTTGACTCTCACCTTCATTCATTTACTCATCGTAAATAGCGCCGCGTAGTCATTATTAACTATAGTACTATCTTATGAACAAGCATTTTACTATTTAGTGTAAATATACGTTATTTTGCATAATTTGTCAATGTAATGCACATCTATACATATTTGCTTATCATTATAAGTCAAGTTACCGTCTAAAATAAAAGCACATTATTTTTAAACAACAAGTTTTGTATAAACATACACTATTAAAAAAGACCAATGCTTAAAACATTGGTCTTTTTAATTTATTTTTTATTAATCTTCATCTGGAAATTTACCAGCATAGTATACATCAGAAACATCTTCATTATCATCTAATGCATCTAACATGTTAGCAAATTGTTCAGCCTTATCTTCTGGAATTGGTGTTAACGTTTGCGGAATCATCGTTAATTCAGCCGTGGCTAAAGTATAACCTTTATCTTGTAAAGCATCACGAACCAGCGCTAATTCTTTGGGATTAGTATAAATTTCAAATGCTTCATCAGATGTTTGTAAGTCTTCGCCACCAGCATCCATAACGTCTTCTAACATTTGATCTTCATCAGTGTCTAAGTTTTCACGTTCAATAACAATGTGACCCTTACGATCAAATAAGTAACCAACTGAACCAGCTGACCCCATTGAACCGCCATTCCGAGTTACCGCAACACGAACAGTTGAGTTAGTACGATTCTTATTATCAGTTAGTGCATGAATTAAAACCGCAACACCACCTGGTCCGTAACCTTCATATGTTACTTCATCGTAGTGAGTATCATCGCTACCTTGTGATTTGTTAATAGCACGCTTGATATTATCCTTTGGCATATTAGCAGCACGTGCTTTATCAACAACTAAACGTAAGCTAGGGTTGTTATCTGGGTCAGGACCACCACTCTTAGCAGCCATATATAGCTCACGAGATAATTTTTGGAAAATTTTGCCACGTTTGGCATCTTGGGCGTTTTTACGTCCTTGGATATTATGCCATTTTGAATGTCCTGACATCTTGCTCCCTCTTTCCTTACTATTAATTATAAAAGCTCTTAAATTATAACATAATTCAAAAATTAAATTCAATTTAGTATAAAATGTTTACTTCACAAATTCATCACTTAAATGCATAAATTCATGAACATCATTAATAGCAATTTGCATCGCTGCTTGCCAGAAATCAGGTTTAGTTAAATCAACTCCTAAATGTTTTTTAGCCAATTCTTCTGTACTCATATTAGCTGTATCACGTAATAAGGCAATATAATGCTCTTCAAAATCAGGATCAACTTGCGCACGTGCATAAATACCTGCTGAGAATAAATATCCAAAAGTATAAGGAAAATTATAAAACGGAACATCGCTAAAGAAAAAGTGTTGTTTATCAGCCCAATAGTAGGGATCGTAGGTACGTAACTGATGCTGATATGCTTCTTTTTGCGCAGTAACCATCATTTGACAAATTTCTTCTACGGGAACAATGCCTTGTTGACGCCGTGTATAGAATGCTTTTTCAAATAAATAACGGGCATGAATATCCAAAAACATTGCTAATGGATTGCTCATTTTTTGATCAAGTAAATTTAATTTTGCCGCCGAAGTTTGGGCGGCTTTAACAGTCGCATCAGCAACAACCATTTCCGCAAATGTTGATGCTGTTTCGGCAACATTCATTGCATAATTGCGACGCCATTCCGGTAAATCACGCATAACCATGCAATGAAAGCCGTGACCAAGTTCATGTGCAATAGTTGCTACTTCACTTGGTGTACCATCAAATGTCATAAAAATACGAAATTCACCTAATTCCGGAATTTCAGTCATATAACCACCCGGACGTTTATTGGGACGATCTTCAGCTTCAATCCAACGATGCGCAAAGGCATATTGCGCTACTGCCGCCATTTTAGGTGAAATCTTTTTAAAGTTAGTGATAATAAAATCAGCTGCTTCATCAAATGAATATGTTTTTGACGTGAATGTATCGACATTAACTGGCGCCCATTGATCTTGCCAGCCCATTTGCTTTAACCCAAGTAATTGTGCTTTGCGAGCTAAGTAATCGAGAAATGGTTGTTTATTAGCAGCTACAACTTGCCACATTGTTTCTAATGTTTGTTTTTGCATGCGGTTTTCCGCAAGTGGTTTAGTTAAAAAATCTTTAATACCGTGTACTCGATAATCTGTTAAGCGAAAACCATCAAGATGATTCAATGTATCAGCGAACAAAGTGTCAAATTTTTGCCAACCTTTTTCCCATGAAGCAAACATTTCATTACGAACTTGTGCCGTTGACGCAGATTCAAATTTATTTTGCGCCTGTCCAGCCGAATAATGATGTACTTGACCATTTTCGGTAAGTGGAAAATCAGTTTTAGCAACTAATGAATCATAATGATCATGCCAAGCTTGCAAGCCATCTAATGATAAATCATTAATTAAAGCTTCCGTACGATCATCAAGTAACTCCTGACCTTGTTGACGCATTTCTTGCAAATTAAACTTAATTATTTCAAAACGATGATTGTTAATAATTTGTTGAAACTGTTCAGTCGATAATGATACTAATAATTTTTTAAAACTAGTCATCGCTACTTCAGCATCATTATCAATCTGATATAAATAATTAGCCTTTGCACTAGTTTGTGTATTATCAGCTTCCACAGAGCTAATCATGTCAACAAATGTTTCGGTTTGATGCAAACCTGTAGTAATTTTTTGTAGCAATTCAGTAATTCGGGATAAATTATCAAAATTAGGTTGATCCGTGTTGAAACACCACGTGGTAATCATATTTTTAACATCTTTTATTTGAATAATTAGTTGTTGTATCCGTTCATTAAGCTGCGGTGAATCAATGCCACCGGGATAAATGCTATCCAAATCCCATGTATCTTGATAAGTCATAAAAAACACCTCACTGCAGTCATTATATAACGACTTAGTAAGGTGTTTAAAAATTAATTGTAATAATTATTATTGAACCGTTACACTCTTAGCTAAATTACGTGGTTGATCAACATTTAAGCCGCGTTCCAAACTTGCATAATATGCAAGTAATTGAGCAGGAACAACAGACAATAGCGGTGTTAGTAAAGTAGCTACATCCGGAATAATTACTGCATCAGTATCATCAGCAAGAGATTTAGCAGCAATTGTTAAAGTATGCGCACCACGTGCAATTACTTCTTCAACATTACTCCGCATTGGTAATGCTGTTTCTGGATCAGTTACAAATCCAACAACTGGTGTGCCTTTTTCAATTAAAGCAATTGTGCCATGTTTTAATTCCCCAGCGGCAAAGCCTTCGGCGTGAATGTAAGAAATTTCTTTCAATTTTAATGCTGCTTCTAAACTGACATAATAATCTTGACCACGGCCAATATAAAATGCATTTTGATGATCAGCAAAGTAATCATGGGCTAATTGTTTAATTTTATCTTTTTGATCAACTAAAGTTTGCATGCCATTAGCAACTTCACTTAATTGTTGTTTTAACGGGAATTCTTTAGCAGTAGTAATATTATTAGCAATTCCTAACGCTTTAGCAAAAATTGCTTCCAACGCAATTTGCGCCGTATATGCTTTTGTTGATGCAACCGCAATTTCAGGACCAGCCAATAAATCTAAACTAAACGTTGCTTCTCGTGCTAAGGTTGAATTAGCAACATTAGTCATCGTTAAACTCAACATGTTTTGTTGATTAATTTCTGATAATACTAAGCGACTATCAGCCGTTTCGCCACTTTGTGATAAGAACAAGAAACCGGGCTTAGCACTCAATAACGGCATGTGATAACCAGCTTCTGACGCTAAGAGTACACTAGTAGGAATATTAGCCCATTGTTCAAAGAAGGCTTTACCAACTAAACCAGCATGATAACTGGTGCCTGCTGCTACAATGTATAAGTGATCAATTTGGGCAAAACGTTGAATTAAAGTAGCGTCAAATTGCGGTTCACCATTTTGATTTAAGTAATTAGTAAGTAAACGCCGAATAACAACAGGTTCTTCGTCGATTTCCTTAAGCATATAGTATGGATATGCACCCTTATCAGCGGCATTAGCATCTAACTTAATTGTTTTTGGTTTAACGTTAATAACATTACCATCGTAGTCTTCAATTGTTTGCGTATCAGCCGTCAAAATACCAATTTCTTTATCGCGCATTTCAATAAATTTATTAGTATAGTGAATCATTGCTAAAACATCAGATGATACTAACGTAAAACCATTAGCAATACCAATCAATAATGGTGTTTGGTTTTTAGCTACGTATAATTTTTCAGGATCTTTACTATCAACCATAATAATGGAGTATGAACCATCTAATAATTTTAAGGTCTTAACCAAAGCATCCTTGGTAGTTAAATGATCATCATGTGCAAACTTAGCAATCATTTGAACAATAATTTCACTATCAGTTTGACTAGTTAACGGAATACCTTGTAAATATTTATCGCGTAATTGTTGATAATTATCAATTACCCCATTATGGATCATGTAATAACGACCATCATATGACTTAAACGGATGTGCATTAGCATCGCTTGGTTCACCATGCGTAGCCCAGCGTGTGTGTCCTAGACCAACCATACCTTGCATTTCGGGAGTAATATACTTTTCCAAATTAGCTAATTTACCCGATTTTTTAACTAAATAATCATGTCCTTTTTGATCATTAACATAAATACCAGCTGAATCATAGCCACGATATGATAACTTTTGTAATCCAGAAAGTAAAATATTAGTTGTATCAGGATTACCAATTGTTCCCACAATTCCACACATAGAGCAATTGCCTCCATTACTTAATAATTATTTAATACTATTAATCATTATCTTAATTGGTATATTGTTTATTAATATACCCTACTTTTGTAATAATAAGCGCGATTATTAGAAAAGTCAAATAATTAATTTCTATCATTGGTATATACTTGTTAAAACATCAAGATACATGACTATGATTCATATTATGGAATATACCAATTAACAAAAAAGCTTGCCATCAATGACAAGCTTAGGTTCAATAATTATTTAATTAACGTTAATCTTTAGTGCCCATTTCAGCTTTAACAACTTGAGCAATTTGTTCAGCATATTCATTCACAGCTGCTTCTGTTGGTGCTTCAACCATTACTCTTAATAACGATTCTGTTCCACTAGGTCGTACTAATACGCGGCCATCGCCATTCATCGCTTTTTCAACTTTATCAATTACCGCCATGATTGCTGGATGATTACGCCAATTCTTTTTATCAGTAACTTTAACATTAATTAACTTTTGTGGATATTCGGTAACATCAGCAGCTAATTCAGATAATTTTTTCCCAGTTTGCTTCATAATATTCAGTAATTGAATACCAGTTAGCATCCCATCACCAG
The DNA here is from genome assembly GCA_018883675.1 of Candidatus Paralactobacillus gallistercoris. Classification (GTDB taxonomy): domain Bacteria; phylum Bacillota; class Bacilli; order Lactobacillales; family Lactobacillaceae; genus Paralactobacillus_A; species Paralactobacillus_A gallistercoris. Next base: position 72,894 of record JAHLFS010000063.1, read on the forward strand.
TATTATGTAAATCATAGATAATAATATGCCCTGATTGTTCACCACCGAGATTATAACCATTAGCACGCATTTCTTCCATAACATGCCGATCGCCAACATCAGTTTGGGTGTAATGCATACCATTGGCTTCTAATGCCTTATACAAGCCAATATTACTCATAACAGTAGTAACAACAGTTGACTTTTTTAACCGACCATGTTCATTGAAATATTTTCCTAAAATAAACATGATTTTATCGCCGTCAACAATATTACCATTTTCGTCAACCGCAATGCACCGATCACCATCACCATCAAAAGCTAAACCAACTTGAGCATGTTTTTCAATAACCGTTTGCGCTAATTTTTCAGGATGAGTAGAACCAACCCCAGCATTAATATTTAAACCATTAGGTGAAGTGGCGATTGTTTCAAAATCAGCATCTAAATCAGCAAAAATACGACTAACCAGTGAACTAGTTGACCCATTCGCACCATCAAGAACTACCGAAATGCCTGATAAATCATCATCAATACTTTGTTCAAGAAATTGTGAATATTTTAATGATCCTTCTGGATAATCAACAACTGTTCCCAAGCCGGCTGCCGATGGCCGTGGTAATTCATCATGTGGTGCATCCAAAAGAGCTTCAATTTCATTTTCTTGGTCATCAGACAACTTGTAGCCATCAGGACCAAAAAACTTAATGCCATTGTCAGCCGCCGGATTATGTGATGCAGAAATCATAATACCGGCATCAGCGCCTTGTACTCGTGTGAGATATGCCACCGCTGGCGTAGTAATTACACCTAATGATAATACTTCAATTCCAACAGATAATAATCCAGAAATTAATGCTTCTTCGAGCATTTGTCCGGAAATTCTGGTATCACGTGCTACTAAAACGCGTGGTTGATGTTCGCTATCCTTAGCATGTTGTGTTAACACATAACCACCAGCACGACCTAAGCGAAAGGCTAATTCCGGTTTTAAAGTTTGATTAGCAATACCACGAACACCGTCTGTTCCAAAATATTTTGTCATAATTTAGATCCTCACTTTATTTTTGCATACTCGATGCACTTGATTGTTTACTAGATTGCCATTGTTTATCAGTAACAGCACTGGTGCTATTACTATTCATCGATGATGAATCACTACTATTTTTATCATTATCGTCATTATTATTTACTTTAATTGTTACTGTAACCGTTTGTGGTGAAGTAGTCAAACCCTTACCCGGTTGTAAAGTAATGGTTTTCTTAGTTGTTTGCGAAACGTCACTAACATCAACATTAACATTTAGTTGATTAAGCTGACTTAAAGTACTTTGTGCGCCAAAAACACTAACCGTTGTTGGTGAACATGATAGTTCAACATTCTTACCGTCAGCATTAGTTGCTACCGGATTTAAACTAACTTTTTTACTATTCTTAACTACTGGCAAAGTAATGCGCACATTACTTGGCAAAATAATTGCACTAACTGTGTTACCATAACTATCAACCGCTTGCAGTGGCACATTAACATTAACCGTATTATTAGTATTTCTTTCTAACGGAATATTAGCAATAATAGCACTAATACGATTAATTTCACTGCGTGCACCTGATACTTCAACATAACGTTGGGAAAGTTGCGGTTCCCGTGCCATATAACCATTAGCTATACTTGCCTTATTATAGTTAACTTGAATTGGAAAATTACGTGTCTCCCGCGGTTGAATATTAACTTCAATTGTTTTTGGTTCAATAGTATATGTTAATGACTTATTTAACCCCTCTTGTGTTAAAGTTACCCGGTGCTTACCAATACCTAATTTATTTAAATTAGCAACAATTTGAAAGCGTTGTGTATTAATTGTTTGCGTAACCAAAGAATTAGGTCCTTCCAGTTTAACCCTAACTTTTTGCGGATAACCCGTAATAAAATAACGTTCATTGTTAGCATTAATTTGCAATGGCACAGTTATATTAGCTGTTTTAGTAGCTAGCATACTAGCGCTGTAAATGCCATTTTGCCGTGTTGAATTACCTTGATCAATATTTACATAAAAAAACAATAATAAGGTAAATATTAAAGCAATTAACCGGTAAAACCACTTTTGACTAAACCACTTATTCACGTCGCGATCTCCTCCTTCTTGACGCTACTGGTTCAGATTGAGACTTTTTCTTATGACCAAATAAATTAGCAAGCAACCCATGCTTTTCGTTATCGTCATTCGGAATTAAATTAGCCTTCAAAAACTTCAAATAATCATCACGCGTTAAATCACGTAATAATTCATTATTCTTAGTAATAGTTACGCCACCTGTTTCTTCAGAAACAACTATTGTTAACGCATCAGTAACTTCGCTAATACCTACAGCAGCCCGATGACGTGTTCCTAATTCTTTGGGAATTGCGTCATTATTAGAAAGTGGTAAGTAAGCGGCAGCTACAGCAATTTTATTATTTCTAATAATAACAGCACCATCATGCAGTGGCGTATTGGGAATAAAGATATTAATCAACAATTCGCCTGATATATCGGCATCAAGGGGAATGCCTGTTTCAATATAATCTTCTAAACCAGTATTCATTTGAATTGTAATTAATGCCCCAATCCGGCGTTTTGACATGTATTCAATCGCTTTATCTAACGCATTAATCATTTTTAATTCGGCAGCATGGGGATGTTTATTACGAGCTAGTAAAGCGCCACGTCCTAAGTGCTCAAGCGCTCTTCTGATTTCCGGTTGAAAAATAATAACCAGGGCAATCGCACCCCATGAAATTACCTGATCCATTAAAAATGACAACATGCGCATTTGTAATAGCCAGCTAACGATTTTAATAAGAATAATTACAACTACCCCTTTAAGTAGTTGCACCGCTTTAGTGCCACGCACTAACATAATTAATCGATAAAAGATATACCATACGACTAAAATATCTAATAAGTTAGCCAATGTACGCCATGTTAACAAATCCGCCCAATGAAAGGCCATTTGGTATACCTCCTTTTAAAAAGATAGTTTTATTATATCATTCCTTAAAGCTAATAGATGACCATGGGTAAATATCATCCACTTAAATAAAAATTTGTTAAACTAATAATAAAGAGCTTTGAAGGTGAATATTAATGAACAAAAGAACAAGATGGATTATTCGTATTGCCGTAATTGCTTATCTAATTCTAGCTTACTTATGTATTCACGACGAATTTACTTTTTTAATTTTAAATACCTTTTTAGCCTATATTCCGATTGAATTATCCTTTCATATTAATGCACAATCACCACAAAAGAGTTGGTTATTTTGGATATTAATTATTATTTGGATATTATTTTTACCAAATGCGCCATATATGCTAACAGATTTAATGCATTTAACATTGTTAGATCCATATAATTGGAATACTGGTTTAATTAGAGCCAATATTGGCTTGTGGGCTAATTTTAGTGAACTAGTCATTGCCGCATTAACTGCCACCATCATTAGCATGTGGGGCATTGATCATGTCGCAACGGCAATTACCCAACGTTATCATTATGGTAAAGGAAAACATTTTTTAATTGTTAATGTTATTTTATTCTTATCAGCTTTAGGCATTTATATTGGTCGTTTTTTACGACTGCATACTATTTTCTTAATTACACCATTTTGGGTCATCAAGCCATTAATGACAATGTGGTCATGGCACATGATTGCTATTGTGCTGATGTTATATTTTGTACAATTTATTATTTATATTGCGTTAATGATTTTTCGTAATAACCAAGCGCAGCACTAATAAAAAAAGAGTTCGTAAGTACGAACTCTTATTTATTATACATTTTAAATTCTAAAAAAAGATCGTTATATAATTCGACATCCTTAGGAGAAAGATTTTTATAAACTTCTAAGTTATTCATCGTTTTTAAATCAGGATAAAACTGCTTATCATTACGTACACTAGCTGGTAATAACCGTAAAGCAGCCTTATTAGGGGTAGCATAACCAACGTATTCAGCATTTTGTGCTGCATTTTGCGGTTCTAACATAAAATTCAAAAAAGCATAAATTGCTTTAAAATGCTTCGCTGTTTTAGGAATCACCAAATTATCAAACCACAAATTACTGCCTTCACTAGGCACCACATAATGTAAGTGCGGATTATCACTAATCATTTCACTAGCTTCTCCCGACCAATCAACAGCTAATGGTGCATCATTTTGTGCCATATCCGTTTTAATTTCATCAGAAACGATTGCTTTAACATTAGGAGATAATTTATCCAATTTTTGCTTAGCGGCTTCTAAAGTTGCTGGATTAGTCGTATTAATTGATTTTCCCATTGAAATTAACGACATGCCCATAATATCGCGTGCACTATCAACAAGCATAATGTCATTGCGGTACTGTGGTGACCATAACTGTTGCCAATGCTGAATTGTACCAGGTTTAATAAACTTGTCATTATAAATAATTCCTAACGTACCCCAAAAATACGGAATTGAATACTTATTGTGAGGATCAAATGATAAATTCATAAAACGTGGATCAATGTTTTGTAGACCATGCAACTTGCTTTTGTCCAACGGAATTAATAAATGAGCGGCTTTCATTTTGGCAATCATGTAATCACTAGGAACAGTTAAATCATAACTAGTACCACCTTGTTTAATTTTAGTAAACATGGCTTCATTACTATCAAAAGTTTCATAATTAACGTGATAACCTGTTTCACGCTCAAATTTTTTAATTAACTGCGGATCAATGTAATCACCCCAGTTATATAAATTTAAAATTTTATCACTCTGAATGTGCTGATTTTTTTGCAAATGAATACTGCCAATAATTAATAAACCACAAGCAGTTAAAACAGTAATAATAAAAGTTAATAAGCGTTTCATTTTCTACCTCATTACCGGTTACGCTTGCGCTGCGTATGTAAGCTAATAAAGTAATAACCGATTACTAACACCAATGCAAAAATAAATAAAATTCCCGATAAAGCATTAATTTCTAAACTAATTCCCTGCCGAGCACGTGAGTAAATTTCAATTGATAATGTTTCAAAACCATTACCAGTAACAAAAAAAGTTACCGCAAAATCATCAAGGGAATACGTAAAGGCCATAAAAAAGCCCGCTAAAATACTTGAAGTCAAATACGGTAAAATTACCCGCGTTAATGTTTGCCAAGTATTAGCACCTAAATCAGCAGCGGCATCAAGCATACTCTTATCCATTTCATCTAATTTAGGCAAAATCATCAAAACAACAATAGGTACTGAAAAAGCAATATGGCTTAACAAAACCGTCCAAAACCCTAATTGAACATGCAAACATGTAAAGAATATCAATAAACTAGCACCAATAATGACATCTGGTGAAACCATTAAAATATTATTTAATGATAATAAAGTATTACGTGCTAGTGAGCGACTAACACGATTAATCCATAACGCTCCTAATGTGCCAATTAAAGTTGCCAATAATGATGATAACAAGGCTACCAATAATGTAACTAACATTATTTGTAAAAGGCGGGTATCATTAAATAAATCATCATAATGTTGTAAAGTAAAGCCTTGAAAATGTGCCATTGTCTTAGTATCACTAAAGGAATAACCAATTAAATAAAAGATTGGTAAATATAGCAAGATAAACATTACAAAAATATAAATATTACGCCAATGAAAAGTTTTCCGCATTTTATCGCCGCTTTCTATGATGTTCGCCAGTAATCATCATTATCAAAACCATTGCTAAAATCAACACCACGCCAATTGTCGAACCCATTCCCCAATTCATGGTAGTTAAAAAATGTTCTTCAATCGCGGTTCCCAGAGTAATTACGCGATTTCCACCAATTAAGCGCGTTAACATAAATAATGATAATGATGGGATAAACACTGCTTGAATTCCCGCCTTAACACCTGGTAAAGTTAAGGGCCAAATCACTTTTATAAATGTTTGCCAACTGGTAGCGCCTAAATCACGACTAGCATTAATATATGATGGATTTAATTCTTCCATGTTATTAAAAATTGGTAATACCATAAATGGTATTTCAATATAAGTAGCTACAAATACAAAACTAAAATCAGTAAACAAAATTTGCTTAGGTCCAATTCCTAATAATGACAAAAAAGTATTAATCGAACCATTTTGTCCAAAAATACCGATGAAAGCATACGCTTTTAACAATAAATTAATCCATGTAGGTAAAATAACTAGAAGTAACCATAATTGCTTATGCTTAGTTTGATGTAAAAAATATGCTAAGGGATAACTTACTAATAAGGCAATTGCAGTTACCAAAAAAGCATACCATACTGAATTAAAGGTCATTTTTAAATAAGTACCAGAATGAAAATAAGTAGCATAATTAGCCAAGGTAAAATGGCCATTTAAATCAATGAATGAATAATAAAAAATCAATAATAATGGGATTATTACAAATAAAGCTAACCATAATAAATATGGCAAATTAAAAAGCCATTGAACATATTTATTTTTCATTTACTTTTCGCGTTCCTCGCCTTCATATTGATCTAAACGAGCATCAAAATCCGTTTCTGATTCATTAAATCGCATGACATGAATATCTTCAGGATCAAAAGTAATGCCAATGGTACTATTATTAGTAACTGGATTAATCGCGTGAATTAACCATTCATTATCATCTTCATCAACGGCTGCTATTTCATAATAATCACCGCGGAATAATTGACTTTTAACAGTTACAATAATTTTTCCTTGTTGCGGTAAAGTAATATCTAAGTCTTCAGGACGTAGTACTACTTCAATTGGTTCATTAGGACGCATCCCCGCATCAGCGCATTCAAAACGTTTTCCCAAAAATTCAACTTCATAGTCTTTAATCATTTTTCCCGGAATAATATTACTTTCACCAATAAAATCAGCCACAAAATGGTTTAACGGTTCATCATAAATTGATACCGGTGAGCCACTTTGCAATACTTGACCGTGATTAATAACAAAAATTTCATCACTCATTGCCAACGCTTCTTCTTGATCATGGGTAACAAACAAAAAAGTAATACCTAAACGCTGCTGTAAGCTACGCAATTCATATTGCATTTCCTTACGTAATTTAGCATCAAGTGCTGATAACGGCTCATCAAGTAATAGCACTTTAGGTTTCATTACAATAGCACGAGCAATTGCAATTCGTTGTTTTTGTCCCCCTGACAAAGCAGTAATTTCACGATCTTGATAACCATCAAGATGAACCAGTTTTAAAGCACGTTGGACTTTAGCAATAATTGTCTGTTTAGGTATGTGCTGTAATTTAAGACCAAAGGCCACATTTTCAAAAACGTTCATATGTGGAAATAAGGCATAATCTTGAAAAACCGTATTTACTTGCCGATGATTTGTGGGAACATCATTAATTCTTTTACCATTAAATAAAATGTCGCCTGAAGTAGCATCAATAAAACCACCAATAATTCTTAAAATCGTCGTTTTACCGCAACCTGATGGCCCTAATAAAGTATAAAATTTACCTTCTTCTAACTTGATATTAATATTCTTTAAAATAACACTATCATCATATTTTTTAACAATGTTACGTAATTCGACAATCGTTTTTCCCAATCGTTTGACCGCTTTCTAATTATTTTCCAAATACATTTCAAAGTTTCATTTTAACGAAAATATTTTGGTCTTGGCAAGTTGATTCCCATAATTTTCACAATAAAAAAGAAGTCATAACCAATGACTTCTTAACCTTAATATTTAATTAACTGCACGCGGATCATTAGGATCAACACCAATGATACGTACTTCCGTTTCAAGACGAACCGCAAATTTAGCATAAATAGTTCTTTGAATTAAGTGAATTAAATCAAGATAATCTGTGGCCGTCGCATGATTAATATTGACAATAAAGCCAGCATGTTTAGTTGAAACTTGGGCACCACCAATAATTTTTCCTTGCAAACCTGCTTGTTGAATTAATGGACCAGTATAATGCCCCACCGGACGTTTAAATACCGAACCACAAGAAGGATACTCAAGTGGTTGTTTGCTAGCACGTAAATAATTTAAATAATCCATTTGCTTACGAATAGCGGATGCATCACCTGGTTTTAATGTAAAAGTTGCTGACAAAACAATTAAATTTTCTTCCTGGACAACACTATGGCGATAACCAAAATGTAACTCGCTACCATGAATTTGATGAATGTTACCGTCGCGATCCATCGCAATAATATCAGTAATTACATCGGATACGTCACCGCCATAAGCACCAGCATTCATAAACACAGCGCCACCAACACTGCCAGGAATGCCAGCCGCAAATTCTAAACCAGTTAAGCTCGCTTGGTAAGCTGCTTCTGAAGTATCAATAATACGTGCACCAGCATCAGCAATAATGCAATTACCATTGTGCTTTATCTTTTTCATCTGGGTTAAAATCATAACCATTCCTGGAATACCACCATCACGAACAATCAAATTACTAGCATTACCAATCACTGTTAACGGCATTGCATTATCTTTAGTAAAAGCAACCACTTTAGCTACTTCATCCACGTTTTTAGGAAAAACAACAAAATCAGCTTTGCCACCTGTCTTAGTAAATGTATAGTTGCTAAGTGACTCTTTGGGCTTAACATCAATACCCGATAAAGCAGTTATGACTTTTGGTGCATCGATCATCTTAAAACCGCTTCCTTCCACCCTCATAATAATTAGTTAAAGTAATAATAACATAATCATCAAAAATTTAAACACAAAAAAGGAGCCATTATTTTGTAAAATAATGGCTCCTTAAATAATTTAATGATTAATTAAATTTCTTGTTTAATTCCTTAATAGATTCATCTAAATCTTCAATGAAATCATCACAAATAGTCATTGTCATTGCTGGCCGACATACTACCCGTGCCACCGTAATAGTCTTATCAACGCCTTTAATGGCCGGTAGTGGGTAAGCCGGTACTTGCCAACCAAATTCTTTAATTTTATCTTCAAGGTCATACAATGTCCATTTTACTTTGGCATCTTCAGCTAGTTTCCAGCAAACAATTGGCAAATTATTACCAGCTCCTGTATGAACCATTTCAAAAATATCATAACTATTCAATTTTTCAGATAATTTAGTAGCTACTTCATGATTATTTTCCATGATATCATGATAGCCTTCTTTACCAAAACGAACTAAGTTATAATATTGACCAATGATGTGAGCACCACTGCGTGAGAAATTAATCGCAATTGAATCAACTGTTCCACCTAAATAAGGTACAGCAAAGCGCAGTTCATGTGGTAAACATTCTTCGGAATTTTCACGCCATACAACCCAACCAATTCCTGGGTAAACCATTCCATACTTATGACCAGAAGCATTAATTGAAACAACATTCTTTAAACGGAAATCCCAAGGCTTAAAGCCTTCAACAAATGGGCAATAGAAGCCACCTGATGCAGCATCAACATGAATATGGATTGGTAAATCTGGATGTTTTTGATTATATGCTTCAACTAACTCATCTAGTTTTTGCGCATCGTCAATACCACCAGTATAAGTAATACCTTGAATACTTACGATACCAATCGTATTTTCATCAACATAATCCATAACTGTATTCATATCTAATGATAATGTTTGCGGATCCATTGGTACTTCCCGCATTTCAACATTCCAGTAGTTACAAAATTTTTCCCAAACAACTTGATATGAAGATACAATGACTAAATTAGGCCGATGATGATGTAAATCATCAATATCAATTCCTGCTTTTTTAGCACGATGTTTCCAAGAAAAGAGTAGTCCTAAGCCACCTAACATGCAGCCTTCTGATGATCCAACTGTTGAAGTACCAATATAATCATCAATAAACTTTTTACTTTCATCTAGTCCCCATAAGTGTCCTAACATAGCAACACAATAATTTTCAATTGCCGCCGTTTTTGGATATTCTGACTTATCAATTGAATTAGTGTTTAAAGCTTCAAGCATTAGTTCGTTAGCTTGTGGCTCCATTTGTGTTGTACAAAATGTCGCAAAGTTTTGATCAGCTTTTGCCTCATCTAAACGAATATGTTTAATCAATGTTTCAGCTAAATCTGGATCCATTCCTTCTTCAGGCATGGTTTCCTTAGGCATTGACTTCACAGCTTCACGACTTCCTAAAAATGAATCTTCTAAATATTCGTCTTTCTTAACCATAATTAACTTAATCCTATTAAATTAGGATTTTTGCCCTCCTTTTTCATTAAATCCTTACAATTATGTAATAACATTTTTTCTTAACATTTTAAACAAATTTGTTTCACAATTATAAATAATATCATCTGTTTTATTTTAGTTTTATACTAAAGGTAAGCGAGGTTTTATAAAATGAAATTCATCTCTTGGAATGTTAATGGTTTACGTGCCATTTTAAAAAAAGATTTTCTCAATATTTTTAATGAATTAGATGCTGATTTTTTTAGTATCCAAGAAACTAAAATGCAAGCAGGACAAGCACAATTAACTTTACCTGGTTATTATCAATATTTTAATTATGCTGAAAAAAAAGGATATTCGGGAACAGCACTTTTTACTAAACATAAGCCGTTAAATGTTACTTATGGAATTGGTATTCCTGAATTTGATACTGAAGGGCGTGTTATCACCTTAGAATATCCTCATTTTTACTTAATGACTTGTTATACTCCTAATTCAGGTGAAAAATTAAAACGTCTAGATTACCGCCAAAAGTGGGACAAAGCATTTCGCGAATACACTGTTAAATTATCAGCACAAAAGCCGTTGATTTATTGTGGTGATTTAAATGTGGCTCATGAAAATATTGATTTAAAAAATTATTCAAGTAATCATCATAACGCGGGGTTTACTGATGAAGAACGCAATGATTTTACACAACAATTAAACGCGGGGTTTGTAGATACTTTTCGTCATTTTTACCCAGATAAAGCTGGTGCTTACTCATATTGGAGTTATCGTTTTGGCGCGCGCAAACGCAATGCTGGCTGGCGTATTGATTACTTTATTACTTCGCAATCGTTAGTACCACATTTGAAAGATGCCAAAATTTTAAATGATATTATGGGATCAGATCATTGTCCTGTTGAATTAATTACTGATAATTTACTTAAATAAAAAAGCAACTTGCAATTAATATTGCAAGTTGCTTTTTTAAATTTTATGCCAAACACGTTGATTAATATAATCAGTATAAGAAATAATAATCCGTAACACTTTTTCAGATACATTAGGCATTGAGTAATCACTAACTCGTCTTAGTGTATCTAGTTTTTGTGTTTCTAGAATACTTAACCCCTGCATAATGCGTTCCTTATGAACACCAACCATCATTACTGCTGCTTCTTCCATAGCTTCTGGTCGTTCATGCGCTTCACGTAAATTCAAAGCAGGAAAATGCATAATTGATGATTCTTCACTAATTGTACCACTATCAGATAACACTGCTTTAGCATGCATTTGTAAGCAATTATAATCATTAAAGCCCATTGGTTTAAGCGATTGAATTAATGGGTTTAATTCAACATGTTTTGCTGCCATCATGTGCCGTGTCCGTGGATGTGTACTGATAATAATTGGTAACTGATACTTTTCAGCAATAGCATTTAAACTACTAATCAATGCCATAAAATTATTAGTAGTAATATTTTCTTCACGATGCGCTGAAACAACAAAATATTGATGCGGTTGTAAGTGTAAACGTTCAAGAATATCGTCATTTTTAATATCTTGCATCCGCGAATTTAACACTTCAAACATGGGACTACCTGTTTTAATTACTTGATCAGCTGGTAAACCTTCAGCCAATAAATATTGACGCGCAATATCACTATAAGTCAAGTTAATATCTGCCGTATGGTCAACGATTTTACGATTAGTTTCTTCCGGAACACGTTGATCAAAACAACGGTTACCTGCTTCCATATGAAAAATAGGAATATGATACCGCTTAGCCGCAATTGCTGTTAAACAACTATTAGTATCACCTAAAATTAAGAAAGCATCTGGTTGTTCTTTAACTAAAATTGGATCAATTTTTATTAAAATATGTCCAATTGTTTCAATCGGCGTTCCTTCAGCTGCATTTAAAAAGTAATCAGGCTTACGCAAGTGAAAGTCTTTAAAAAAGACTTCGTTTAGTTCATAGTCATAATTTTGACCAGTATGCACCAAAACATGATCAATTGCTTCAGCAGCATCTAAACGATTAATTACGGCTGATAAACGAATAATTTCTGGTCGTGTACCAACAACTGTCATTACTTTTAATTTTTTCATAGCTAAACTTCCTCGTAATAAGTGTCAGGATGATCAGGATCAAAAATTTCACTTGCCCAAAATAACGTAATCATATCAGTATTACCAGTATTTTCAATATTATGAACATAACCAGTTGGAATATCAACTGGTTGAGGATGTGTACCATCAACTGGATAAGATAACACTTTATCAGTTCCAACTTTACGTAAATGAACGACGCCATTACCTGATAAAACTAAAAATTTTTCGGTTTTAGTTTGATGCCAATGATTACCACGTGTAATTCCGGGATGAGTTGTCGAAATAAAGATTTGTCCATTAGCTGTTGATTTAATAAATTCAGCTAACCAGCCCCGCTTATCACTCTTTTTATTTAATGGATATGCTAAATCATCATCAGGTAAATAACTCAAATAAGTGCCATACAGTTCCTTATCCAAATCAGTTGCCAAAGAAGGCATAACTAAGGTTTGCCGATTCTTAGCGAATGCTGTCAATTTAGCAGCCAATTCGCCGAGCGTAATAGGATGTTCGTTAGGAACACTGAGATATTTATCCGTTGCTTGCGTCCCTGATTTCATTACGCTAATAAATGTATTAACAACATCGTCAATATAGTTTAAAACAATTTGATGATTAGGATCATTAACTTTAATTGGTAAATCACGTGCTAAATTATAGCAAAATGTGGCTACGACACTATTATAATTTGGACGACCCCACTTACCAAACAAATTAGACAAACGGAAAACATACACTGGCGTTTGTGTTTGTTGTCCATAAGCAAAAACGGCCGTTTCGGCCGCTTTTTTGCTTTTTCCATAATCATTGTCTAAATCAGCTTGAATTGAACTAGCTAGTAAAACAGGCACATGACGTTGCGCTTGTTTTGTTAAGATTTCAACGATCTTGGTCGTTAAATCACGATTACCTGCATAAAAATCTTTAGGATCTTTAGGACGGTTAATACCTGCAAGATGAAAAACAAAATCAGCTTGTGCTAAATCAGCTGCCAATTCATCAAAAGTATTATCGTGATTAAAAGTAATAATGTCATTAAAGCCGTCATTGCGTAATTGATATAATAAATTACTACCAATAAAGCCATGTGCGCCTGTAATGAGAATTTTCATATTACTTGTGTTCTTCTTTCCATTTAGCTAATTCACGTTGAACATACTTAGTTGTTAATAATTTTTCTTTCATTTGTTCAACGTTTAATCGTTCGGTGTTATCAGATGTATAATCTTTCATCTTAGAAGCATCTAATTCACCTTTTTCAACATACTTTTCATAGTTAAGATCACGTGTATCTGGAGCAATCCGGTAATAATGACCTAAATCAGTAGCACGTAATGCTTCTTCTTTCATCATTAAAGTTTCTGCCATCTTTTCAGCATGACGCATACCAATATGTTGAATTGGTTCTTTAACACCGAATAACTCTTGAATAGCTTGTGCTAAGGTATCAATAGTTGCAGCTGGTGATTTTTGAATCATGATATCTCCTTGGTGAGCATTCTTAAATGCATACGTTACTAAGTCAACAGCTTCATCCAAGTTCATCATGAAACGAGTCATGTTACCTTCAGTAACCGTTAATGGTTCACCCATCTTAATTTGCTTAATAAATAAAGGAATTACACTACCACGACTGGCCATAACATTACCATAACGTGTGCAGCACATTAAAGTTTTATCAGGATCAACATTGCGTGATTTAGCAATTACAATATGTTCCATTAATGACTTAGTAATCCCCATTGCGTTAATTGGATATGATGCTTTATCAGTTGATAAGCAAATAACCTTCTTAACACCATATTTAATAGCTGCTGTTAACACATTGTCAGTACCAATTACATTAGTCTTAACAGCTTCCATTGGGAAGAATTCTGCTGATGGTACTTCTTTAATAGCTGCTGCATGGAAGATAAAATCAGTGCCCGGAACAGCATCAGCCAAACTATCACGATCACGAACATCGCCAATATAGTATTTAATACGATCTGTCTTATATTTCCGACGCATGTCGTCTTGTTTCTTTTCGTCACGTGAGAAGATCCGAATTTCTTTAACACCACTATCTAAAAAGTGACGTAATACAGTTGTACCAAATGAACCGGTACCCCCAGTAATCATTAAAACCTTATCTTTAAAAAGTGCTTCGTCTGCCATAGACATATTTATATGTACTTCCTTTCATGTGTTATTAAATAACACTACTATTACTTTATGACTAAAGATTTTAGCCAAGTTAACATATTTTGATTAAACTGTTGCCGTTGATAATGGGTTAAAAAATAGTGTTTACCATTTTGTCCCATTAATGAACGTTGTGCAGATTTAAGCTCAATAAAATGTTGCATTTGTTTAGCCAAACCAGCATCATCACCAGCATTGGCATATAAACCACATTTAGCTTGTTTAATGACGGTTTGGGCGTCACCATCGATTGCCGCAATAACGGGTTTCCCAGCCGCTAAGTATCCTTGTAATTTTGCCGGAATAGTCCAGCCAATTTTATTAGCACCTGACAAAGTCAACAAGCATGCATCAGCCGCCGCATAATAATCTATCATTTTAGTAACGGGTTGACGACCATAGAAAATAATTTGTTCATTTAAATCATTAGTAGTAACTAATTTTTTTAAGTGAACCAAATCACTGCCATCACCTATTAAATGTACTCGAAATTTATCATTAAGTCCAGCATTTATTAAACGTTTACTTGCACGAATTACTGTTTCAAGATCTTGTACTAGACCAATATTACCAGTAAAGACAAAATCAGTGATGCCTTTTTGCTCGTTAAATGCTGGTTTAGCATGACTCAAATCCAGTTTATTAGCATATTGCGGAATAAATTGGATTTTTTTATTAACATTATCCACTATTTGTAAATACTGTGCAAAAGACGGTGAACTAACAGCTAGACCATCAGCTTGTTGGTATAAATATTTACTAAGTTTATGAATTATCTTAAACGGCCAAGTACCTTCGTTAATATGCATTGCTTTAACTGCTTCTGGCCAAATATCAAGTACGTAAACAGCTAAGGGCACATGATAACGTCGTGCATAGCGTAATGCCGGTATTAACTGCGTAATTGGTGATACTTCATAAACATAAACAATATCAAATTGTTGCTGCGTTCGTTGTGCCCACACCCAACCATTTAATGCAAATGATAGATAATTAAGTGAACGCCAAAGGGCCCCATGATGTCTAGCAATAGCACGCACGCGATGAATTTTAACACCATGATACTCTTCATTACGATGTCTACCATATCGATAACGCGGATTAATATGACTAGTCGAATAGTCACCTAACCCTGTTAATACGGTAACTTCATGACCAGCTTTTACCCAGTCTTGAGTAATTTGATTAATTTGAAAATGATCAGGATAAAAATTTTGACTAACAACTAAAATACGCAAGTATACATCCTCACCGTTTTATCATTACTTACATTGTATTAGCGTTTTAAATAAAATTCAAATCGATCACCAACGTATTGGGTACGAACATATTCAAAAGGTTGCCCTGAATGTAAACAAGTAATTTGCCGCATTAAAAGTAAGGCATCACCCCGATGGATTTTTAAATAGTCAGCAATTTGTTCATTAGCTACTGTTGCTGAAACAATTTGTTGTGCGCCACCTAATTGATAACCACGCCGTTCTAAAGCATGATAAAAAGAGCGTGTTACTTCACTTTTACTAAAATCGCGAATCATATCAGCTGGCACTGTGGTTACTTCAAAACAAATGGGAACATTATCAGCGTATCTAATTCGTTCCATTCGCAATACTTGTGTATTTTCACTAATTTTTAAATGATCACATTCAGAAACAGATGGTTGCGCTAAATGATAAGAAACGGTTTTACTAGAAGGTTTGCGACCTTGAGCCTTCATTAAATCAGTAAAACTAGTTACTCCAGCAACTTTTTCTTGTACTTTCTGATTAGCCACATAGGTACCAGCACCAACATGACGTTCCAAGATGCCTTCATCTACTAGCGTTTGCAAAGCTTGCCGAAGCGTCATCCGGGAAACATGAAAATCTAATGCTAATTTTCTTTCTGAAGGAATACGGCTACCAATTGGCCATTTGCCTTGTTCAATTTCATGGCGAATTTGATTGTGAATTTGAATATATACTGGTATAGCTGCTTTTGTCATTACATTAATCCTTTCACTATTTAATCATCTCAAAAATTCTCGTAGCCGTGGCTGGGGCATAGTGATCAGCGTTACGATTGCTTAACATCACAACCGCATCTTGACCATTTCGACTAATTACAATGGTCGCTTCAAAACCGGCAATTAAGCCATGACTCATAAAATGATCTTTGTAAGTATAAATACCACCAGCATATTGACTATTAAAATGACCATCGCGTAAAATAGCTAATTTTTTCTTACTAATTATTTTACCTTCAATAATATCACGTTGTAATATGTATAAATCATTCGCACTACTATACATATTGCCAGTACCAATTTGACACGCTTTTTCATAATTGGTTTCGTAAATAGGCCGTTGATAAGGATGCGCCAAATCAGTCAAAGCATAACCTTGTGTATAAGTAGGTAATTTTTCCCAATTAAATACAAAGCCGGTTTCATGCAAATGCAGTGGTTTAATAATTCGTTCAGTAACTAAGTTTTGATAACTTTGACCAGTAATTTTTTCTAATATACCGGTTAGCAAATTATAATTAACCGGCTGATAGTTCCAAGTACCAATATGACTAACATGTAAATGCGTTAAGTAATAATTTAAAAAACCTTGCGTTGACATCATCTTATTAGGTAAATGATTACAAATAATTCCTGAAGTCATATTAAGCATCATTCGAATTGTTATTTGATTACCATGCGGAATACTAGGATAAAATTGATCAATGTGATCATTCATAGCTAATTTACCAGCATCAA
This sequence comes from Candidatus Paralactobacillus gallistercoris, assembly GCA_018883675.1. Lineage (GTDB taxonomy): Bacteria > Bacillota > Bacilli > Lactobacillales > Lactobacillaceae > Paralactobacillus_A > Paralactobacillus_A gallistercoris. Next base: position 90,077 of record JAHLFS010000063.1, read on the forward strand.
TTTCTTGCATAATCAATACACCAGTAATGGTTTTTTGAACTGAAGCTAATTGATAAAGATCATTAGGCTTATTTAAACGGTGTTGTGCAAAATCAGCATAACCATAAGAATGTTTAAAAATAGGTTTACCATTTTTAACAATTAAAGCCGTACCAATAAAACGATCTGCTTTTAACCAACGAGCAACTTTTTGCGATTGACGTGAAGTTAACATATCAAATTGCATGGCTTGCGGATCATTTGATGGAGCAACATTATAATTTTTAGGAAAACTATCAGTTATGGTAATTTGGTTAGGTGTTGTTAATTCATTACTGCTTGAAAGATGATGATAAATAACTATTCCTAATATGCCAATAATAGCTATTGTCATTATTAGTACTAAAAGCATCTTACGTTTAGAATGATGACGTCGATATTTATTAAAATGGCTTTTTTTCTGCATTATTTGTCCTTAAATTAATCTAATAGTCATATTTCATTTCAAAGTAATTATAACAAAAAAGAGCGTCACAGCGACGCTCTCAATATTAATAACTAAATTAGTAATTAATTTGTTTAGTTTTCAGCTTTTACCGCATTAATATTTGCTTTAGTTTCATCAGGTACATATTGTGGAATTTCATCATCAATAAAGAACACTTTGTACCATACTAAGAATGTATAAATTGTCCACACCTTACGACGACCATCAACACGCTTTTCATGCGTATCATCCAACAATTTAATGATCTTATCTTGATCAAAGAACTTAGCAGCAAAATCTTGACTAAATAAGGCACGAACTTCTTGATAGAATTTATCATCTTCTAACCATGCCTTAATCGGAACAGGGAAACCTAATTTTTCACGTGTTGCCCATTCATCTGGTAAATGCCGATTAGCTGCTTCACGTAGTGCATATTTACTATTATCTGCTGTCAACTCATATTTAGTTGGAATTTGTTCGGCCACTTTAGCAACCTTTTTATCTAAAAATGGTACTCGTAATTCCATTGAGTTAGCCATACTTAACTTATCAGCCTTAAGTAAAATATCTTTAGGCATGAACATATGCATATCTAAATATTGCATCTTCTTAACTTCATCATCGTAATTACGAACCTTCTTATAAGATTGCATTACGATGTCATGAACTGATTCGCTCTTTTGATATGCTGGATTTAAATAATCATTAGCTTCATCTTCACCAAATACCTTAGCTTGGCCAATAAAGAATTCTTCAGCTGGCGCTGTATTTTCATAAAGATGTAAACGACCATGGAAGTTTGGCATTTTTTGTAAAGTGTGTGCAATTTTAACACGAGCACCACGTGGTAACTTCTTTAAATTATTAGCTAAAACACGAATAGCACGTGAATGGGTATGGTAACCATAGTTAGCGTAACCAGCAAATAATTCATCAGCACCTTCTCCTGATAAAATTACAGTGACATCTTTACTTGCTAATTTTGTCAAGAAATATAGTGGCACACATGATGGATTAGAATCCGGTTCATCCAAGTGATATTGAATTAATGGGAAGTTATCAAAAGCTTCTTGTGCAGTAACTACATCGCTTTTATTTTCTAGACCTAATTTATCAGCTAATTTTTTGGCATCATCACTTTCATGATACTTCTTATCATCAAAACCGATTGAAAAAGTGTATTCAGGTTTAAGTAATGCTGTAACGTAGCTAGAGTCAACCCCAGATGATAATAATGAACCAACGGCAACTTCACTAATGCGATGAGCAGCAACTGATTCACTAACTGCTTTATCAATCATATCAACGGCATCATTCATTGACATCTTGCCATCTTTAAAATCAACATCCCAGTATTTATGAATATCTAATTGACCATCTTTAAATTTAAACCAATGGCCTTCTGGCAAGCGATATACCCCTTTAAAGAATGTTTCTGATAAAGCGGAATATTGGAAAGTCATGTATGGCTTTAATGCTTCTTCATTCAATTCTTTTTTAAACTTTGGATGTTCCAAAAATGATTTAATTTCGGAACCAAATAAGAAAGCGCCATCGTTTTGATAAATATAAAGTGGTTTAATACCAAAAAAGTCACGCGCTCCGACTAATTCTTTAGCAGTATTATCCCAAATTACAAAAGCAAACATTCCACGAACACGCTTTAATAAACCTTCCATACCCCATTGTTCATAACCATGGAGTACCACTTCAGTATCAGCATGTGTTCTAAACGTATGGCCATCACGAATTAATTCTTCGCGTAATGGCTGAAAATTATAAATTTCACCATTATAAATAATTGCCTTTGTTTCATCTTCATTTAAAATAGGCTGACTACCACCAGCTAAATCAATGATAGATAACCGTCGAAAACCTAAAGCAACTTCATCATTTACATATTCACCGGTACTATTAGGACCACGATGCTTAATGCGTTCCATCATTTTGGTAATTACCGGTTGCTTTTCTGCTTTTGTCATTGTTGGGTCAACAAATCCGACAATCCCACACATAAAAATTAGCTCCTTTTATTGTTTATATACTATAATTGGTAGAGCAAAAATTATCTATCAATATGCGCTATTATAGCACAATTTATTTCTAGTGAATTAGATAATTTATTTTATTATACCAATTTCTATCTTTCTGTTAAGTATTAAACAACCATTATTCATAAATAGCAATTAATAACTATTAATAATTAAGATCTGAAAGCGCCATAATTATTTAATTATGGCGCTTTCAATAATTTTATTAATTCTACTTTATTATCAAACTATTCACAATAACAGCTATTACAATCAGCACAATACCAATAATTATTAATGAATAACTATTGTCATCGTTTGTTTGTGGCAAACTGGTTTTCTTATTAGCTATTGAATGATTAGTATTATTAATAATCATTGGTGATGTTGGTACTAATGATGTTGGTTGCGTCTTATTAATTTGTTGTGTCGTTTTCACAACCGGTAACTGCTTATCAACCACCTTATTAGTGTGACTACCATTAACAATTACCGTAGTGTTATCATCATTAACTGTCATTATTATTTTAGCAGTTGTTCGTTGATAACCATTAGGGGCTTGTATTTCCGTTACTTGATAAGTCCCAGGTTGTAAGTTATCAAAAGTTACAAGCCCATTAGCGTTAGAAATAGCTTTTTCCGTTTTGACACCAGCCGGTTTGCTTAATAAAGATGAACTATTAGTAGTTGCACTAGCTGAGACTGCCGAATTAATATCACTACTTGCACTTGCTGAACTTGTTGAAGAAGTAGCATGACTTATATTTTGACTACTAGATGATGTAGTTGCTTGTTTAGTAATATTATCAGTTAAGTTTGATGACTTTTGGGATGATACTTGCTGTGTAGAACTACTTGCTGCTACCGTATTTTGATTAATAGTGGTTATATTTTTAGGAACAGCAATCACATTTTTATTTGAAGATAATTTACTTGTACTTTGTGGCGCGCTAGTTATCTGTTGGACAACAAAGACCGCACCGGCCAATGGTACATTATCCTCATTAACCTTAATTAACTGTGCTTTGCCTTTAATTAAAGCTGGTAATGATTTACTTTGATCAATAATATTCGTTGTTGCTTGGCCATTAACAGTTGCTGTCGCATGATTATTTTTAACAACTACTCGAATACTGTCATTAGTTGTTAAATAACCATTAGGTGCTTGGGTTTCGGTTACTTGATAAGTTCCATTTGGCAAATTATTAAAACTAAAAGTACCATCACTAGCCGATGTAGCAACTTGCTTTATGCCATTACCGTGTAACGTAAAGACCGCGCCAGCTAAACCTTGACCATTAGTATTTTGCTTGGTGAATGTAATACTTGCATTTTGCAAATTATCAGGAAATACTTGCCCATTATCAGGCAAATTAGAAGTTACATTGCCATTAATAATAGTAACCATGTAACTCTTAGAACTTAATTGGTAACCTTGTGGTGCTACCAATTCTTTAAGGCAATAGGTTCCATCTGGCAAACGACTAAATGAAACCGTCCCATTAGCATTCAAGTCGGCAAAATAACTCTGCTTAGTATCTACATTAACTAATTCAAAAGCGTTTTTAATAACTTGGCCGGTAATTGGTTGGCCATTATTAGCATTGATTTTTTGAAAATCAAAATCACCCTTATCACTAGCAATACCATTTCCTGGATTCAATTCAGCATTATCTGACCATGTTCCGCTATCAGTAATCATAGTAGCAGAATTATCAATTGTACTGCTGGTGTCATTAGGTTTTACTTGATAATAAACTTTTACAGCTTGATTCAGATTAGTAAAATGAAAGGTAATTACATTACCATTAATCGAATAATACTTGGCTGGATCATTAACTGGCTGACCCACCACATTTTCATTACTAAACTGACCAAAAATAATATTAACCGAGCCAGGAATAACACTTTGGTTAGCAGACATCGTATCAGTAATCGTTACACTGTCATAATGCTTCATTTGTGGATTGAAATCAAAATTCCAATAAGCATCATTTTTATCGATTGTATCGTCGGCATTTTGGGCATACCATCCCGTCTTATTAATATGCCAATTATCATTATTATCAATAATTGGTTCGCCCGTAGTTTGCGACCAGGCGCCAAAGGTAATTATGCCTTCACGGTCAATGGCATGTGGATGTTGTTGAAAATAATTATTAAATGTTAATGTTCCAGTACGTGCATTTTTCTTTATTGTAAATGTTCCAATAACAGGACCGTTGTTATTGCCTAAATGAATATCAAAAGTATCGTTGCCAGTCATTTTCAAATTACTTGGTAAAAAGAATGTTGCTGTATCACCGGCTTGAACTTGAACATTATTTAGTAATGACCAATGATAAGTAACATTATATTGTTCACCTTGATTCAAATCATCTGTATCAGTATAAGTTTTACCATTTTGATCAGTAATAATTGCATCACTTGCTTTATTTCCTGAAATAGGAATTGATGCTGCTTCAGCATGATTAACATTAATTATTAACATTGCTAATAATAAAGTGATGATTAGCCAACATTTTTTCAAAAAATTATATCCAAATTTATTCATAACTATCTCTTTTACTATTTTTTAATTACATCTTTACTTTATAACAAAAATAAACTTATTTCTAGAAATTTATTTTAATTAATGGAAAATATTATATTTTTATATAAAACGATAATCACTAAATTTTATTGAATATAAAAAAAACAGCAGTAATATTATTACTGCCGTTTTTAATTAAATTATTAATTAATCATTATTTACTTCTTTACTATTCTTAACATCTGCCAACCATTTTTTATGGAATGTGTAAAGAATAAATGGAATTACCAGGACAATTACAAAGCCAATAAGAATCAAGGTAACAAATGTCCGCTTTTGAGGTGCAGCATAATCTGCAGGTGGGAAGAAGGCAACTACGAAAGCAAGTGCAGATAAAACAAGACCAAGTACACCCATGATTACTCGTACAGCCTTTGATTTAGCAGCATAGAATGTACGATGTAAATCTTCATGTTTGAAAGTTAATACTAAGTAACTAATGAACATTAACATATACATTAAAGTATATAATACAACTGTTAAACTCATTGCCGTACGGAATGGTACATTAGCATTACCATTACCACCAGCACCAAATGTAATTAAAGCAGCCATAATAGAAACAATGATTCCTTGAAGAATCATAACATTAGTTTCAATGCCATAGCGGTTAGCTTTGGCAAATCGTTTTGGTAAAAAGCCTTCTTTAGCAGCTTCAAACATACCAGCATTAGGGCCAACAACCCAACCACTGATTTCCCCAACAATTCCTAAAGCTAAAAGAAAACCAATAATTTTTTCAATTACACTTACGGCACCGGCACTAATACCAAATTGTTGTACCAAAATACCATATGCGTAAACAATACCTGTACTTAATTGAATTTTAGCATTTGGAATAGTAGCAGCAATCGCAAATGAACCAATAATATCTGATAAAATTGCGCATACAGCTAAAGCCATCATAACCTTTGGATATACTGAAGGCTTCTTTAAGTCCTTAACGTGAGGAGCAGAAGCTTCAGCCCCAGCAAAGGCTAAAATAAATGGTGTTAATCCTTGTAATGTTTCACCATTCCATTTTTGTGGAAGAATGGTATGCATATTAATTTTAATTAACACTGAATTTCCTTTTACTAAGTATGTAATAAATAAGAATAATAGCAAGAAAACAGGAACAATAACACCAATGGAGAAACACCATTGAGAAATCTTACCAGTAACTTTAGTACCACGTTGTTGTGCAAAAATTAATCCCCAAAGAATAACCATCATGAGAATAAACTTAAATACCGGATTTGTATTAATTACAGGAAGATTAGTTGTAATTGAAAGGCATCCAATAATAAAGTACATCATTGTGCACATACCAACGGTAATATGAATCCATTGATAGAACATTGCTGACCAACCTAAACGTTCGCCAATTAAATGTCTACCCCATGTAAAGATACCACCTTTACTCCAACCATCAATAGAAGCCATTTCCCCTGCAGCTCTAGTAACGGGTACAAACCACAAAATACCAGCTAAAAAGAGGAAAAACAAAGCTAATGCACCTTGTTTAGCGAAAGCCGCAAAACCATAAACTGTCATAACCATAGAAGTTGTCATGGCAAATAATTGAAAGCCAGTGATTTGGTTATCGGCTTTGACTGATTCGATATTTTTGTCAGCCATTATATATACCTCCATACAAAATAACTATCTTAACTAATAAAAATAGTTAAAGACACATTACTATTATGTAACTTTCATCCATTTTTTTCAATAAAAAAATATTTAAAAAGTCACTTATTGTTCATAAATACTGATT
>JAHLFS010000064.1 GCA_018883675.1 Candidatus Paralactobacillus gallistercoris
TCTTGCGAAACTTTGTTTAGTTTTCAAAGGACTACCAACAAAATTAATTATAACAGATGTTGCGCAAAAAAGCAACATCTTTTTTAATTAATTTTTAAATCAAAACTTCAAACAACTTTATTAATATAAAACCATTTGAAATAAATGTCAATATTAAATTAACATTTTTAATTTGCTGTTTCCTTAACAGCGAAATTTATTATAGCAAGTTAAAAAATAATCGTCAACATTTTTTATAAAAAAAGTGTTTGACCAAATTACTTGATCAAACACTTAAAAATTAATTTGCTTTAGTAATCTTAGTAACACCATCCATGTATGGTACTAAAACATCTGGAATAGTTACGCTACCGTCTTCATTTTGATAGTTTTCTAAAATAGCAGCAACAGTACGTCCAACTGCTAATCCAGAACCATTTAATGTGTGTAATAACTTAACTTTGCCATCAGCATCACGATACCGGATATGTGCGCGTCGTGCTTGGAAATCAGTACAATTAGAGCAGCTAGAAATTTCCCGATACCGGTTTTGAGCAGGCATCCATACTTCTAAGTCATATGTCTTAGCTGATGTAAAACTAGCATCACCAGTCGCTAAAGTAATCACATGGTATGGCAAATTCAATTTTTGCAAAATGTTTTCAGCATTATGTGTTAGTGATTCTAATTCATCCCATGAATCTTCGGGCTTAACAAACTTAACCATTTCAACTTTGTTAAACTGGTGCATCCGAATTAAACCACGAGTGTCGCGACCAGCGCTGCCAGCTTCTGAACGGAACGATGGAGTTAATGCAGTTAAATAAACTGGTAATTGTGATTCATCTAAAATTTCATCACGATAATAGTTTACTAATGGTACTTCAGCTGTTGGAATTAATGTTAATGGCTTTTCATCAGTGTTAATAATTGTATAAACATCTTCCGTAAATTTCGGAAATTGACCGGTACCAAACATTGATTCAGCATTAACCAAATATGGTGGAATTACTTCAGTATAACCATCCTTGCGATGTTCATCTAACATAAAATTATAGACAGCTCGTTCTAAACGTGCGCCTAAGCCCATGTAGTAAACAAACCGACTACCAGAAACTTTAGCAGCCCGTTCCCAATCCAAAATACCTAATTCTTCGCCAAGGTCCCAGTGAGCTTGTGGTTTAAAACCAAAATCGGGAATTTCTCCCCATTTCCGTTCTTCACGAGCAGCACTTTCATCAGCTCCCACTGGATCTGATTCAGCCGGAATATTAGGTAAACGTACCAAAATATAATTTAAAGCTTCAGTAGTCTGTGCAAGTTTATCATCAAGTTCTTTAATTTGTTGGCCAACTTGTTTCATTTGTGCAATTTGGGCCGTTGTATCTTCATGATTACGTTTCATTTGCGCAATTTGAGCAGAAACTTCGTTCCGTTCTTTCTTTAATCCTTCACTTTGAACGGTCAAATCACGCCGTTGTTGGTCTAATTCAAGCAACTTATCAATTTGTTCACCAGGAACTTGCCGTGTTGCTAAACGTTCCTTAACCCATTCTGGTTTTTGACGAATTAATTTAAGATCAAGCATCCTATCACCTCATAAAAAGTAAAAAAAGCCTTTGTCCAATTGGGACGAAAGGCTTTTAAAGTTCGCGGTACCACCCAAGTTTAACTGTTAAAATAACTTAACAGTTACCCTCATAGTAATAACGGTTATTGCCGTGCAGCTCATCACTGCCCACTAATACGCTGGAACGAATTATTATAATCACAGTTTGCACCAACCACTGTGTCTCTGCTTAGCAATAATTCTAAAGCGTTTCATCACGTGTTTAATTATTTAATTGTTAAATTAAACGTACACTCTTTAATTAAAAAGTGCAAGTCTATTTTAAAAAAGCGACATATTCCGTGGTTGTGGCCGATAATGCACACCTTGCGAACGCTTATTTAACAACATGCGTCGTTGTCGTGCTTTCGCCATCACTTCTTCAAATTTACGTAAACTTTCTTTACTCCATAATGGTAGTGCTTGTTGCGTTTGAATATATTTTTGATTACCAATGGCTTGTTCAATTTGCATCGGATCATCTATTTGTTCGCATTGACCATGATCAAGCATTGCTACGGGGCGGTTTTGCTTAAACGCATGTTGTAAGGCTAATTCTGTCTTCCCATTCTGATCGGTTTCAACAACAACTAAGCCATCACTAATCCCACTTTCCCATTCATCCCGCGCTGCTAAAAATTGTCTTCTGACAATTGTGCCATAACGGAACGGGGACATAATTAAACCACCTTTAGCTAAGATTTCTTCAGCTAAAGCCGTATTTTCCTTGGGATAAATTGGTTGTTCGAGACTATGACCAACAATTGCAATCGTCTTACCAGTTGTTTCCAAAGCACCTTTATGCGCTGCCGTATTAGTACCGATTGATAAACCACTGACTACTACATAACTGTCTTCGGCAAACTGTGCAGCCATCCGTTCAGCCATCTTAGCGCCTAAAGTCGTTGGCCGCCGTGTACCGATAAAACCAACACTAGGTTCATTTAGCAACTTACGATTACCTTTAGTATAAATAATTAACGGGAAACTCTTCAAAACAGCCATATTTAATGGATAATCAGGCATTTGGTAATTAATCAAATCAATGCCAGCGGCCTTAGTTTTATCAAAAATTTCATGGGCTTGAATAATATCTTCTTGCCATTGCTGTTGATTAAATTGTCCTGCACGTAAAATCCGTTTAAATACCGGAATATTAATCATATGAAAACGACCAAAATCAGTTAATAATCGTTGTGGTTCACGAACTTGACTAAATACTTTTAAAACCGTTTGCGGACCGACACCCTTAATTTGGTCTAATGCTAAAATCAAAATTGTTAAATTATCTAAATCGTTTGCGTCCATTGTTTTCTCCTTTGTTTCTAAGATAACAATAGCACAAATTAAAAATTCATTTTATTTTTTGACTAGTTTTTTTTATGAAAAAGTGTAAAATAAATATTTGCGTACAGCATTATCGAGTACAAAATGTTGTGTTAGTTTAAATAACACATACAATAAATAGTATTATAACAATAAAAAGAGAGGGAGTTTGATGACTTTGATCGTTTTAGCCGGAACAATTGGTGCTGGTAAAACCAGTTTAACTAAACTCATTTCAGATCATTTAGGTACTAAACCATTTTATGAATCAGTTGATGATAACGAAGTATTGCCGTTATTCTATAAAGATCCTAAAAAATATGCTTTTCTATTACAAATTTACTTCCTGAACAAACGTTTTGAAAGCATCAAAAAAGCATACAAAAATGATAACAACGTTTTAGATCGTTCTATTTTTGAAGACTCCTTACTCTTTCATCTAAATGCTGATCTTGGTCGAGCAACACCTACTGAAGTACGTGTTTATGATAATTTATTAGAAAACATGATGGAAGAATTACCATATGCGGCTCATAAGAAGCGGCCTGATTTATTAGTACATATTAAAGTTTCATTTCCAACAATGTTGGAACGCATTAAAAAACGTGGTCGTGATTACGAACAAATTGATCAAGATCCTACTTTATACGATTACTATAAAGAATTAAACCATCGTTACGATCAATGGTATGCCGACTATAACGAAAGTCCGAAAATGCAAATTGATGGTGATAAATACGATTTCGTTGATGATCTTGATGCACGGCGTGAAGTTATCCAAATGATTGATGACAAATTAGCAACATTAGATCGTGAACATGCTAATAACGACTAATTATTAATAAATGAAAACGCAGTGATGTTTACAACATCACTGCGTTTTTTATAATTGTTTAAAAAATGTTCCGGTATAGTTATGATCATTAGTATCAATAACAAAACGAGCTTTACTTAAAATATGCTTCATCTTAATAAAACTCGTATTGTCAAATGCCGTAATATTACCCTCAATTAATCGGTAATCATTACGCACGGCCAACCGAAGTAGCAATTGTAAAGCTAATTGGGCAAAACCCATATTTTGAAAATCATGAAAAGCCAAGCGACTTTCCGAACCTAATGTTTCCAAAACAGTTAAATGCAACTTGCGTTCCCAGACATTAGTTTCAAATAATAGTTGTGATTGATACTCAGCTTTTGAATGACCACGTTTATCCACATTAGCAAATGGTGAATAAACAAAAATCGAATAACTTTCTACTTGTTCAGACTGCGGCTTAAAATCAGTATAAACAATATATTGACTAATCTTATGTCCGCTTTGAACGGGCTTATTCATGCTTGATAAAATCGTGTAATCTGGTGATTGTTCTAAGCAGGTTAACCGTTTAGCATAAATTTTGTCGTAATCTGTTTGCGTATTCAACCCTATCTCCTCCCAAGTAAAAATTATAGCATGCTAACCCAGTTACATGATGTTTTCAGAATATTTAAATTAAGTTTACTGAAAAATTACAGAAGTGTTTTTTTCGATTTAATAACTTAAAACGACTATAATAAGTTTGAATGTATCAATACAAAGAGGGATAAAAATGAAAATCATTAAAGAATGGTTACCTTTACCAAACGAAAATGAAGATTCTGCGAAAGCATATCTTAAAGGTTATCTTCATGATGTAAATCCTGAAATTAATGTTGATGAATATCCGGCCGTGATTATTACTCCGGGTGGTGCTTATAAAAAAATTCCCGAACATCAAGCTGAAACCATTGCAATGGCCTTTTATAATCAAGGCTATCAAGCTTTCTTTGTTAAGTATCACTTTGTAAGTGATCAACAGCCGTTATTACCAGCACCAATGATTGACTTAGCTAATGCGGTTAAAACCGTAAGACGACACAGTGCTGACTGGCATGTTGATTTAAATAAAGTTGTTTTATACGGTTATTCCGTTGGTGGTAACATTGTTTCTGTTTACAACGGCAGCTGGTATCGCGACTGGTTACAAAAAGCAGCGGCGGCTAGTGCTGATGAATTACAGCCAAATGCCGTTATTTTAGGTTATCCAGTTATTGATTTACAAGCTGGTTGGCCTAAAGATGCTGAAGCGTTAAAACAATTAACGCCAGATCCAGACGAATTTGCAGCACAAAAACTGGTTACCGAAAACAATGCACCAACATTTGTATGGACAACAACTGATGATAATGTTGTTCCATCCCGTAATAGTGTAATGTACGTTGATGCTTTAAATAACCACCATGTGCCAGTTGAATTCCATATGTTTAGACATGGTCATCACGGTTTAGCCTTAGCTAACAAGCAAACGTCAGCTGATCCAAGTGGTATTAATCCTCATGTTGCTCACTGGTTTGAACTTGCTATGGAATGGTTAGATGCTACTTTACAATAACTACGATAGATAAACAAAAGAAAAAGCAGTGATTAAAATATCACTGCTTTTTTAATTGCATTAATAATGTTTGCATATCAGTTGGTAAAGGTGCTTCAAAAGTACGTTTAACCAGAGTAATCGGGTCAGTAAAAGTTAGTTGCCAGGCATGAAGAGCTTGGCGTTTAATGCCTAACTGTAAAGGACCACCATATAATTGATCACCAAGCAATGGGTGGCCCAAATATGCAAAATGAACCCGAATTTGATGAGTACGGCCGGTAATCAACTGTACTTTTACTAAAGTTGCTTGTGCAAAGCGTTGTAATACTTGATACTTAGTTTGCGCACTTTGCCCATTAGCAGTTACCCCACGACGCGGTCCATCATCAAGGCGCCCAATTGGCGCATCAATTAAACCGGTATCATCTGTTAATTGTCCACTAACCACCGCTAAATATTCCTTATCAAATAAATGATGCTCAATTTGGGGCTGAATTAAACTATGGGCCAAGCGGTTTTTAGCTGCTAAAACAATGCCACTAGTATCATAATCAAGTCTAGTTACTAAGTGGGCAACGGCGTGGGCCTGTTCCTGTTGTAAATGTGCCTTAATCCGATTAGCTAAAGTGGTGGTTCGGTTACTTGGTCCCGGAACACTACTAATACCAGCTGGTTTATTAACAACTAACCAATAATCATCTTCATATAACAATGATAATGGCGTTGGATCGGCAACTAATGGTTGCTGTTCACTTTCATCAGGTAAAGTAATCGTTACTTGATCAGCTTGTGTAACAACATCAGCCGGCAGTGCTGGTTGTTTATTAATTAGCAACTGACCGTGATATTTTAATTGCTTAAACATCCGTTGACTAACATGATGACGCCGTAAAAATTGTTTAAGCGTAATATTTTCATTATGTTCATTTTTCCAAGTTACTTGCATATTATCAATTCCATAAAAAGTTAGTAATTGCCTGTGCACTTTGTTTGGCAGTAAAAAGTTGTTGATGAGTTAATGCTAACATTAATTCTTGATAAGTAATTAAATGATTTCGGAGCAGATAATGCAATGAACGTGCTGAAGTAACTGACACTTGGTGATCATCACCATTACCTAAATCACCGTAAATATTTAAAACTTGTAATTTATCATTCATTGTTAATGAGTGCCGCCAAGTAAGTAAGCGTTGGTACGTCGTTGTCATCTTGGCAGGTTTACATTTAACAATCCGATTATCAAGGGGTTCATCATAATGTAAGGTGCCATTAAAATTACCACCGAGCGCTACGTATTTAACTAAGCGTGAACACTGCTGATGCTGATAATAAAGCCATTCAGCCATAACAACTTGATTGCCACGGGAATGAGCAATACAGTTAACACCACGCAAATGATATTTTTGATATAATAATCGCAACAATGCATGTAATTGTGCCGCTGATTGCAAAATATCATACTGCCGATTATCGGCAAAACCCACTGCAATCAGGGCATGCTGCCTAATTAAATTAGCAAATTGCGTAATCTGAAAGTGATTATCACTATTAATTAAAATTTTTAAAACCAAATGTGCTTGCGCTTGTTGTAATTGGTTAATCAAAGGTTGTTCAGCAGTAAGATCACTAGCATAACCATGAATTAATAAGGTTGGTATATTAAGCACGAATAATTTTCCTTTTACTTAATTCCTTCATAGAAAGAAGAGTTGATTTATGAAAATCTTAGCATTATTCGAATTTATTTTCATTATTGGCGCGATTCTTTTTATTGCCAGTAAAACAAAAAAGCGTTCCGTAATGTGGTTAACGGTAATTATTGGCGTCATTGTCATGTTATTAGCGATGAGCGGTCATTTCTTCTTTTTCTTCATATAAAAATAACCATTGGTTGTTAATAAACCAATGGTTATTTATTAATTATCATCTACTATTAATTATTTAGTACATAATTCTTTAATAGCATCAGCATAAATACTCATTACTTTATAGAAATCAGCGAGAGGCCATGCTTCATCATTTTGATGCATTAGATCCTTAGTACCTGGTAACATTGCACCGAACGCAACACATTGATGCATCGTCCGGGCTAAGGTAGCTCCACCAGAAACAGCCAGTTGTGATTGCATATCGCCAGTGGCATCTTGGTAAACTTTCATTAATGTTTTGACTAATTGACTATCCTTAGGAACATATAATGGTGCTACATAGTCAAATTTTTCATAATGAAGCCCATATTCATGTGCCTTATCATCTAACTTTTTAATCAAAGCATCGTGGTCAATCGTAACTGGAATGCGTAAGTCAATTTGCATACGACTTTCTTTATCATTAATTTCCAAACTAGAAATATTAAATGTTAAATGACCTGAAGCTTCGTCGGCAACATCGCCTAAAACATTTTTACCAGTCATATCTTGCTTGAAGCATTTACCAATAAAATCTAAAGCCGGAATGCCCGGAAAGACCTTATCTAAGGCCATTGCCAAGCGCAAAACTGCATTGGTGCCTTCGGGAGCTTTCATGGAATGAACTGCTTTACCTAAAACAACAATTTGATCACCATCATCTTGATAAGCAAAGCCTAATTCATCCAAAGCTTGTTTAACAGCTGTTAATTTGGGTCCGTTATAAACTGCTTTATCCGGAACAACATTGAAAGCATTCTTAAGTTCAAGGTGTAATTGTTCACTACCCGGACCTACTAAGTAAGCTTGTTCAAGACCTTTTTCAGCATAAATTAACGGAAATTCAGCATCTGGCGCAATCCCCATAGTAATTGGTGCTTCTTTTTTATTATATTGTGCCATGCCCCGCCATAATGTTTCTTCATCAGTTTCAAAAATGAAACGAATCTTCTTATCAAACTTAACGCCAGCATCCATCAAAGCCTTAACAGCAAAAATTGCTGCAATTGTTGGTCCCTTATCATCTTGAGCCCCACGGCCGTAAATCCAACCGTCCTTAACAACCGCCTTAAATGGATCAGTATGCCAGCCAGCCCGATCAACAGGGACAACATCAACGTGGCAAACAATGCCAAAAGTTTCATCGCCACTGCCCACATCAGCATAACCATAATAGCCATCAGGATCTTGATAAGTCTTAAAACCTAATTGATCACAAATTGCTAAAACTGTCTTTAAGGCATCATTGATACCAGTACCCCAAGGTGCATGTGGTTGTGCTGGTTGATTATATGATGGTTGGGCAATTAATTCCTTTAACGCCTGTAAAGATGCTTGTTTAATGTTTTCAGAAATTTCCATAATTAAAACCTCCCATTATTCATTAAATTAATGCCATTACAACTAAGAAAATGATACTAATTAAGAATAGGTAAACCATTAACTTGGCGATAAACTTCCACCATGTACTAATGTTAACGCGGGCAATTGCTAAAGCACCCATTACCACACCAGAAGTTGGGGTAATTAAGTTTACCCAACCACTTGCAGCTTCATAAGCAGTAACAACAACGCTCTTGGCAACACCAGCAAAGTGACCTAACGGGCCGATAATTCCCATCGTAGCAGCAGCTAATCCTGATGAAGATGGAATTAAGAATGACATTGGAATATAGAAGACATATGTTAAGGCGGCAAATAAACCTGAATTCAAATGTTTCAAGCCCATTTCACCCCAATGTAATACTGTAGCGGTAATATAACCATCGTTCATAACTACTTGAATACCACGTGCTACCGCAACAATAATGGCAACACCTAAGAAATCAGCCATCCCATTCATAAAGGCATCAATGTAGTCAGATTCTTTCATGTGGAAAACAAACATAATCATCACTGACATAAAGAAGAACAACATGGTAATTTCGTTAAAGTACCATGAACCAAATGGTGTAGCGTCTTTACCTAATAAAGCCCCTAAGAACGGAATACTTACTAACCATTTCTTAAAGTTAATAAAGAATGTCCAGTGTGGATTCATCGTATCCCAAGGAATTAACCCCACAATCATAATTACGAATGTTAACATGAACAAAGTAATAACTACTTTTTGCCGCTTACTCATATGGCCGTCGCTAACTTCATCAACGTTAAAGTGTTCAATATCTTCTTCACGATGATCATATACTAATGACTTAGAAGGATCTTTTTGCACTTTTGAAGCATAACGATAAACATAAATAATACTTGCCGTAACCGTAAGTATTAACAAAACAACCCGTGATACTAATCCATTACCAGGACTAATATTTAAAGTTTGGGAAGCAACCCCCGTTGCAAATGGGTTAACTGTTGAAGCCAAGCACCCAACTTGGGAACCAATTAATACAATCGCAACCGCCGTCAGCGAATCAAACCCAACACCAATCATAACTGGAATTAATAACGGATAAAACGCAATTGTTTCTTCAGCCATTCCATAAGTGGTACCACCTAAAGCAAATAAGCACATTAAGATTGGAATTAATAATTTTTCCCGTCCTTTATAGTGCTTAACAACTGCGGCAATCCCATCATCTAATGCATGGGTGCGGTTAACTACCCCTAAGAAGCCGCCGATGACTAAAATAAATAACGAAACTGAAATAGCACCTTCAGTTTGTTTATTACCAACCATCCCCAAGATTGGTGCCATGAAAACATCCCATAATCCTTGTGGATTAGATGCACGTGAATGATAAGTACCAGCAATAATATTACCGGCTTTATCGACTGCGTATGTTCCGGCTGGAATAATCCATGTTAAAATCGCAATGATAATAATAATAGCGAATAAAATCGTATACGCAGACGGTAATTTAAATTTTTTCTTTTTCTTAGCGTCAGCTGAAGACATTTTCAACTCCTCCGTTTCTAAAGCTTAGTAAGTAGCAAAATGTAAGCGCTACCCTATTTATAGAATAACAAAGGACAATTAAAGTCTCAATGATTTATGTTCATATTTTTGTAAAAATTTGTTCACAATGCACAAAATGGTTCCAACCTTATTAAATAAGATTGGAACCATTTGTTTCATGTGAAAATAATTATTCTAAGTAAGGCGGATGTGATAACGCTAATTTTTGTAGTTGTTCTGGCGTTGTGCGTTTTAAATCTAACGATGGTAAATGATTAATATCAAAATAAGCAGTTTCTGAAACTTCGCTATTATCCTGAAAACTACCATTAATAACTTCACAACGAAATACTAATTTATAAAATTGGGCATACTGGGGAATATCTGGTCGTTTATCCGTATCAAAAATTCCTTGCATGCCAACAACGCTAACGTGTAAGCCGGTTTCTTCATAAACTTCCTTAATGCAATTTTCAACTGGTGATAAACCAATCTCGGCATAACCGCCGGGTAAAGCCCATTGCTTCGTATCCTTACCTTTAACTAATAAAATTTGCTGATGGTGCATAATCCACGCCCGGACATCCATTTTAGGCGTTTGATAGCCACTATCTTGCGCAGCAATTGTTTGTAATTTAGTTAATGGTTCATTGCCAAGATGACTAATTAGTTGTAAAGCTAGTTGCTTTAATTCGTCATAACGCTCTTTGTCAAAAACATCACGCCCATAATAAAGACCATTTTCGGCAATAGCTAAAATTCTTTTATAAGTTGCCAAGTAATTCATTAATTTTCTCCTTATTCATTAAATCCTAGTATAATACAAAGCAAGAAGGTGTTATTATGCAAGAACTAAACACGCTTATTAAACAATGTAACGCGCTATTAGTCGATATTCCTGAACATAAAAAATTATTAGCAGGATTGTTTTACTACAAATACTTATCAGACCGTTTATTATTTAGAGTATCATTTTTACTAGAAGAACCTGAAAATAACCTTCAACAAGCACAAGCCGTCTATGCAGAAGCATGGGCTGACGATGCCCGCAGTGATTTAATTAATGACCTTGGCCATGAATGCGGTTATTTGATTAAACCAGGTAACACTATTAATGGGTTAGCTAAACAAGTGGCATTAACAACAACTACTATTAAAAATGCACTAACCCAAATTAAATTATTTGATAATAAGCAACTTAGCCAGGATTTAAGTAAAATTAATATTGGCGATGTTAATCCTGTAACTTGGCAACAGTTGCTTAAACAACTAACAACGGTTGCAGTCATTAGTCCTGATAATGATGCGCAAACGCCGATTTTACCAGCGGCAGCAGTTTTTTTGCAACAAGTTCAAAAAATCATTATTACTTTATAAAAAAAGCAGATGCGTAGTTACGCATCTGCTTTTTTACTATTCATTGGTAATAAACCTAAACTAATTAATAACGCATGATTAACCGCCGACATTTTTTGCGCATTTAAATGCGTTAAGCGTTGCCGTAAACGTCGTTTATCAATGGTCCGAATTTGTTCCAAAAGAATTACAGAATCACGGGCAATACCATCCGCCTGGGCTGTTAAACCGACATGCGTAGGCATTTGCGGTTTTTGAATCTTAGTAGTAATAGCAGCAACAATTACCGTAGGACTATAATGATTGCCAATATCATTTTGAATTATTAAAACGGGACGCATGCCACCTTGTTCAGACCCAACCACCGGCGACAAATCAGCATAAAAAACATCGCCACGTTTAATTGTTACTGCCATTAAAATACCTTCTTTTAATTTAATTCAGGGAATGATAAAGTTGGTCAACTTCACATTCACAAGCCGCAAACTCATGACAAATTTGAGTATTTAACTTTGCCATAGTTTGATAACCATGGGCTAAGCCACTTTGGGCAACATCATCCAAAGCGGGTTGGCTCATAAAATCTGCTAAAACATGGTCGATCATATCTTCAATCGGCATCGCATGTAATTCACTATACATTTTTAATTTTGCTAGTAACTCATCATCAATATGAATAATCAACGCAGTTTTAGATTTCATTAGTTTTCCCCTTTTATTGTTGATTTTCTAAACCAACATAAACACGTGGTAACCGTGGCATAAAATCACTAACAACTTCATAGTTAATGGTGTGTTCATATTCAGCAACATCTTGTGCCGTAATTTCATGCATACCACTGCGGCCAATAAAGACAACCGTAGTCCCCGTTGGATATTCATGTGGTAATTTAATCATTAATTGGTCCATGCAAATCCGGCCAACAATCTCACAATATTGCCCATCAACTAACACTTTAAAGCCTTGTAAATCACGCCGCCAACCATCAGCATAACCAATTGGCACTGTCCCGATCCATTCATCACCTTTAGCAGTGTAAGTAGCACCATAGCCCACGCTATCACCAGCATGAATTTGCTTGCAGAAAGTTAATTCTGAAGTCAATGACATAGCTGGCTTTAATGGATATGGTAATGATGAAATAGCACGACCAGATGGATTTAAGCCATAAATTGCCAAGCCAAAACGAATCATATTACCATTGCATTTCGCATGCCATAAACTAGTTGCTGAATTAGAAACATGCACATAACGTGGCTTTTCATCTAGTGAAGCCAATATTTCTTGCCATTTAGCCACTTGCTTATTAAAGTAAGCTGGATTAGGATCATCGGCAGTAGCAAAGTGGGTAAAGATGCCTTCAACTTCAAAAGCATCACGTTGTTCACGAACTAGTTTTACGGCTGCTTGTAATTCACTAATATCACGCATGCCGATCCGACCCATTCCGCTATCAATCGCATAATGAATTCGTAATGGTGTTTGTGCATCTTTATTTAAAAATGGTGTTGCTTGTTGTAACCATGCTAATGATGGTGCTGCTACCGAAATATGATGATTAGCTGCAATTGGTGTTTGGTCAGGATCAGTAACTCCCAATACCAAAATTGGTTCTTCAAAACCAGCCTGACGTAAAGCAAGTGCTTCATCTAATAAAGCAACGCAAAAACCTTTGGCACCAGCTTGTTTAGTAATCTTGGCAACTTCTAATAAACCATGACCATAAGCATCAGCTTTAATTACTGCAAATAAATCAGTTCCCTTTTTTAAACGTTTAATTTCATTTTGCACATTATCATAAATGGCCTGCCGGTCAATAATTAATTGTGCATGACGATGTGTTGCTGTAATCACTACTTAACATCCCTTTCCAAAATAACTTCAGTAAAAACCATATCTTCAGTATGCGAAATTGATACGAAAGCACACCCATCAAAAGGATGATGAGTAACAATGGGCTTACCATGAACGTCATCAATCACTTCAATATCATGCCAACTTAATTGAGCACCAATTCCCGTGCCATAAGCTTTACTATATGCTTCCTTCGCGGAAAAACGACCAGCTAAAAATTCTTGCTGACGTCGACATGATAATGATTGAAATACTTGTTGTTCATTAGGTGTCAAAATATATGTTAAAAACCGTTTATTTTGCTGATATGCATGCCAAACGCGTTTAATTTCGGCAATATCGACTCCTAAACCCGCAATCATCGTTGTTATCCTTCTTTTTCATAGTTCGCCTTCATTATACTATAAGATAACTAAATTACTTTAAAAACTAATTAAGCATTCGTCCGGATTTTAAATTGATGCTTGTTCTTTTTAGTTACCCGGCGCATTTTGCCATGTTTTTGATATGCCGGACGTTGATCATGATGGTCATGATGATGATAATGACGATCATGGTGATGATGATCATTGCGACTACGTTTACGGGTTGGCAAAGGACGTTCAGGCGTAATTCGGACGTGAGTATTACGAATATCATCATGATTAATCGTATGCAAGTAAGCAGCAACTAATAACATTGGATCGTATTCATCAAGTAATTGGGCTGCCGTAGTAGCATACCGTTTTAATTCATCAGTATTAGTTAAAGTAGTATGAACATTAATTAATGTTTGTTGTAAACGACCACGAAAAGCATCACGATTAGTTGGTGGTTTTAATGGTAATAAACGTTTCTTAGTTAAATGTTCAATAGTCCGCAAGTACCCTAATTCATTTGGCGTAACAAAGGTAACGGAAATGCCATTTTGTCCAGCCCGCCCTGTCCGACCAATCCGGTGAACATAACTATCTGGATCTTGTGGAATATCATAGTTATAAACGTGCGTTACCCCAGAAATATCTAAGCCACGGGCCGCAACATCAGTAGCAACTAAAATATCTAATTCACCCGCACGAAAGGCGCGTAAAACGGTCATCCGTTTTTGTTGCGTTAAATCACCATGAATACCTTCAGCATTAAAGCCACGCGCTTTTAAGCCACGAATTAACTCATCAACCCGCCGTTTGGTACGTCCGAAAACTAATGCCAATTCCGGATTTTGGACATCAAGTAAGCGGGTTAAAATATCAAACTTCTCATCTTCACGGGCACGCACATAATATTGATCAATTAAATCCGCGGTTAATTCCTTAGTTTCAATCCGAACTACTTGTGGATCTTGCATAAATTTATGAGCAATTTTCATAATTGCTGGTGGCATGGTTGCGGAAAAAAGTAATGTTTGCCGTTGCGATGGCACATGAGCAGCAATTTTTTCAATATCATCAACAAAACCCATATCCAACATTTCATCAGCTTCATCTAACACTAACATTTTCAACTTATCAAGTTTTAAAGTATGCCGTTCAATATGATCAATTAATCGTCCAGGAGTACCGACCACAATTTGTGGTTTTTGCTTTAAATTACGAATTTGGCGATTAATATCCGCTCCACCAAAAACAACTTGCACACGAACGTGCTTATCTTTACCCAAACGTTGTAATTCTTCCTGCGTTTGGATAGCCAATTCACGTGTTGGCGAAATAATTAAACCTTGAATGGCCGGATTATCAACGTCAACAGCATTTAACATTGGTAAGCCAAAGGCCGCTGTTTTACCAGTACCAGTTTGAGCTTGGCCAATCACATCAACACCCTTTAATACTAAGGGAATCGTAGCGGCTTGAATAGGTGTTGGTTCTTGAAAACCCACCCGGGCAATCGCTTTTAATAATAGTGGATCTAAATTAAGTTCATTAAATTTCAATAGCTTGCTCCTTAAAATAACGATGCGAAATGAATTGTCATCATTATTTTAGTAATAAGCCAATTATTTCCCGTCGTTTTTATATATTATCTTACCTAACATTTTTACACATTTTCAATGATAAAAAAAGACGCGATGTAATCACATCGCGTCTTTACTAAGTTTAATTTACTTTTTTATTAGTAAATTGTTACCTTATCAGCATTCATATTTTCATCGTTCATTTGGACTTTCTTCATTTCAAAGTCATTGTAACGATTGTAGTAGTATGTCTTAGTATTAGCTGAGTAGCAAGCAGTGTAAACTGTAAATTCACGTTTACCAGCTTCGTTAACAACACTACCGTCAACCATGGCAACAGCTTTCAAAATGTTGAAGAATTTAGCAACATTTTCAGCTTCAGTCTTAACAGTTGGGTAGTTAGCGTTTAAATATGCTACCTTAACAAAACGTGATGCTGGAATGCTATCGCCAGGTAAGCCTAAACTACCAGTACCAACACCTAAGCCCTTAACTTCTTGTTTGCTCCACATAGTAGCTTTAGCATCGTTAGGGTTTAAGCCCACGTAGTTGTTTAAGTTCATCATGTGCCATGGGAAGTCAGGGTTATTAGTTAATACGCCAACCGGGTTGTCGTATACTTGCACACCATGTTCCTTAGTTGCTTCAACAACAAGAGCGCCTTCTTTATCACTGATAATCCAGTGAAGTGGAGCAACTGGCATTTGTGGTGAGAATGGGGAATCAATCAAGCTAAGTTCTTGTAAACCTTGTTTAGCTTCAGCAACAGTATCAAATTCTTCCATTACCCATAACATGAATTCGTAAGGTGTCATGTTCTTCTTACCAGCAACAGTTTCTTTAGGGAAGTAAGCAAAACGTGGGAAGTTCAAACCAGCAATGCCTAAACCATTTTCGTTGCAAGCATCAAAGTACATTGGGTAATCACCAGCCATAATCCCCATACCGATAATGGCCTTTGTTGTCTTACCATCTTCTAAGAATTTATATGGTAATGGATAGTTACGTGGTGTAACTAAAACTTTTTCACCATAACTTGATTCAACATCCAAGTTACGACCAAAGAATAAATTACCATCTGTATCTGTGAAACGTAAACCTGTACACATAAATACGTACCCTCTTTCAAATGAATTGATATTATTTTTATAATTAATATCCACACTCAATTATCAACATCACGTTGAACTTGTAAAAGAAAACGCCCCAGCGCCCATCATAATTATCAAAATCATAATGAGTGATGCGGCGTTATTTTAATTATTGTTTGTTATTCATGTTTGCCATGTAAGCCTTTTGCATCTTCTTAATCTTAATAACAGCTAAGATTAATAATACAAAACCAACAATTACACATGCTAACATAACGTACCATGCAACTGTGAAGTTAGCCATGCCTTTGATGACACCGAATAATGGGGCACCAATCGCAAAACCAATTGCGTAAGCTAAGCCAACTAGACCAAGCATAACCCCTTCTTCTTTAGCACCAAACAAGTCTTTAGACATGAAGGCTGGACCAGACATGTAACTAAATACTGCAAAGCCGCAGAAGAATGCGTATGCAATAGCACAATACTTACTAAATGATGTGTTAAATGGTTGTAAGCTAACCATGATCATCATTACGATGGAAATAACATACATAATACCAGCGAATGTCATTGCTTTAGCAGTACCTAATTTATCAAATAAGACACCGCCACCAACGTTACCAATCAAGCAGCCAACACCATACATTGCACCAACAAAACCAACAGTACCTAAACTTAACTTAGTATCTAAGAAAGCAGCATAGTCTTCATTTAATGAAGCTAAACCAATCCCGATAATTAAGAAACCGATACTGAAGATCCAGAATGCTGGCATTTTCATAACTTCTTTAGCTGTCCAACCTGGGAACATGTTAGCCCGAGCAGCAGCAGCTTCTTCTTTAGCAGCCTTAAGTTCTTCAGCAGAAGCAACGATTTCATCATCCTTAGGTGTCCGAATGAACAAAGTAATGATTAAACCAATGATGAATAAAG
Source organism: Candidatus Paralactobacillus gallistercoris (assembly GCA_018883675.1). Classification (GTDB taxonomy): domain Bacteria; phylum Bacillota; class Bacilli; order Lactobacillales; family Lactobacillaceae; genus Paralactobacillus_A; species Paralactobacillus_A gallistercoris. Next base: position 17,285 of record JAHLFS010000064.1, read on the forward strand.
CAACTGCAAAGATGAAGAATGGCTTCATGGAAGTAAGATGACCAGTTTTAGCACCACCAACCATGTTGGAAGCTAAAATCTTTTGGGTAATTGGTTGTAAGAAAATGTTACCAATTGAACCACCGCAGAAAGCAACGCCTAAAGCAGTACCACGGCCCTTACCTGGGAACCAGTGGTTAATTACCCAAGGAACACCTTGTCCAGAGAAGAATGTTGAACCAATCATGCACAAAATAGCAGCGCCGTAGAAGCCTGGTAATTTTGTACTAATACCAAAGATAACGTATGCCAAAGCAGAAATAATAATACCTGCCATGTACATTACTTTGAAATTAACTTTACCAAGACCTTTACCAATGAATGGTGAAGCAATTGACGCAGCAACCGCACCAAATGTAAAGATCAAAGTATATGATGCCAACGTAAAGTGGAATGTGTTGACAAGTGGATGAACAAATAATGGCTGGATGTTTTGCGCAATACCATAAGGAATAGCTTGCGTTAACATACAAAGGAAAATCATGAAATACTTGTAGCCTTGACTGACTACTTTCTTATCAGAAGCAGTATCCATTATTTACGCCCCTTTCTTGTATATAAAAAATGAATAATTGCAAATGCATCATCCGTTAAAATACCTAGTAATGGAAAAAAGGGCATTAATAATCCCCACAATTATTAATACCCTTTACTCCTACGTATCTTTTCTAATGACCCATCAACAGTTATTATTATTGTCTAATAATTTTAAAAAGTCAACCGGATTAGCTTGTAATTATTTGAAAATGTGTTACATACGGAAATCGTACCTTTAAAATTTCTGTACTTGTTCTAATAAATGTTCGTTTTTGCGAATTTCTTCTGCAGAACGTTTAATAACCTGATAATTTTCATCAAATATCAAGAAATCAGACGCATAATTTTTAATTTGATTATAGTAATGCGTAATCATAATTAAGGTTTTACCGCTTTGGTGTAACTTAGCAAATAACTGTAAAAATTCTAAGCGGCTGGCTTCTGTTAATCCTACTAATGGTTCATCTAATAAGATAACTTCAGGATTTAATGCTAACACGCTGGCTAAGGCAACTTTTCTTTTTTCACCGCCCGATAAATGATAAGGCACCCGGTCTTTTAATGACGTAATACCTAGTAACGCCAAACAGTCATTAACCCGTTGTGCAATTACTTCAGCAGGTAATTCCATTTGCTTAGGACCAAAGGCGACTTCTTCATAAACTGACGAGTTAAATAATTGAATATCAACATTTTGAAATAAAATGCCCACTTTTTGATGGTATGTTTTTTTAGTTAAATCATCAGCCAACCAAGTGTTTAGTGGTTTACCTTGAAAAAGAACTTCCCCATGCTTGGCTTTTAAAAAGCCGGACATAATTTGCATTAGTGTCGACTTACCGCTGCCATTCGGTCCCATTAAGCATAAATATTCATTATCATCAATGTTAAAATTAACATCACGCAGGACATCTTTTTTACCATAACCAAATGATAAATTTTTTACTTCAAATTCCATAACTTATCCTCTAAATAATCAATAATACGAAAACAGCCAACTCGCCACCAATTAATAAATAATCACGTTTATTTAAGCGGTGGCGCATGTAGTTATAATTACCAGTAAAAGCCCGAGCGACTAAAGCATTATATAATTCCTTGCCATACTTAACCATTTCTAAATACAAGTTACCAAAAATAACGCCGATCATATGGTTATGCACGCTGCTATTACCAACGGAGCGGGCTTCAATTGCTTGCAACATTTGTAATAAGAAATCACCTAAAACATGTAAGTGTTTTACAAAAATATCAATTTGAAAAATAATAAAATTCGGCACGTGTAATTGTTTTAACGCTGTTAAAAAATCATAAACCGAAGTAGTTGTAGCATAAGTCATAATAGCCACAAATACTAAACCAATCTTAATTAAAAAGAAAACATTACCCGTTCCTAGCAAGAAAGCCGGACAATATAAAAACAAATTTAAAATAAATAATTTTAAACTCCGTTTAAAAATTTTCAGAATAGTCTTACCATTTAAACGCAATAATAATAACGCTTCATACAAGGCGACTAGCCAAACCGTTAAACGATTATTAGTGCAACACAAAACTAATGATATTAACAAGACATTAATGAGATAAACCACCGGATGAAACTGGTGCTGCTGGGTAATACTACTTTCCTGATGTAATTTATTCAATAAGTTAGTTAAAATCTTTTCATTACTTAACAACCCACTTTTCTTTTGTGGTTGTGGTTGATAATTCTCTGTTTTCATTAACCAATCAGGCATTATTATCACTTCCATTACTTATCAGCAGAATTATCCTTACTTAACAATGCGGTAAGAATTTTACTTACCAGCATAAAGATAATAATGGCGGTAACGCCGCATAAAATATAACCAAGTGCTTGGGTAAAATGACCATTCATGCCCGGAATAGCATATCCATCAAATAACGCATGGTAACTATTACCATGCTGCATTGCTTTCGGCACAATACTTGGTAAATGATAACGTTGTAAATTAGCCTTAACGCCTTGGGCATCCCATTCGCCCCATGCTGGTGCTGATGCTAATAAGCCTAATGGCGTTAAAACCAGCGCAATGCCAATAATCCAATAAAAGGCTTTCCGCCAAACGCTTTTGGCATTATTAGAAACGGCTTGATAATCATGGGCATTATAAATCGTTTGCGGCGCAATTTTTTTAATGTAACTATAAACAGCTACCGAAATCGTTCCTTCTAATAAACCAACGATTAAGTGCACGCCAACCATCGCAGGAACGGCAATTCTTAAAGGATATGGACAATAAAGCGGATGCCCACTTGCCGTATGGAATAACAATGGTTGTAATCCTAATTCAATGCCACAACATGCTGCCGCACAAACAATGCCGAGATAACCACCCGCAAAGGCGCCAATCTTATCGCCGCCTTTTTTAAAAATTTTCTTACAAAGTAAGAAAACGCCATAACCAACGAACGGCAAAACAAACGCCATGTTAAAGGCATTGGCACCAATACATAAAATACCGCCATCACCAAATAAGAACGCCTGAACTACTAAAGCTAACGTGACGGCCAGACACGCCGCCCACGGTCCCAGCAAAATAGCTAGTAAGGCCGAACCCACAGCATGAGCAGTAGTACCACCAGGAACGGGAACATTAAACATCATAATTAAAAACGCCAAGGAAGCGCCAATCCCTAACTGGGGGATTGTTTCCTTCTTTTCTTCAATTTGAACTTTTACTTTCTTAGCGGAAACGTACCAAACAGGAGCCATTGCCGCAAACATCGTAATACAAGTTGCAGGACTAAGGTAATTTTCAGGAATGTGCATCTTATCATCTTCTTATTAAAATTTATAAAAATATCCCCTAACTTTCTTGAGTATAAATATTTATTCATATTTTAGTCAATTATTTAAAAATGCGCTTTCAAAACGTGATTTAAATATGTTTAATTGAATTAAATAACATTTAATTATGCTTTTTATTGCTAAAGTAAGTAAATATTCTTGACACGTTTAAAAGTTATCATATCAACATTGATAGCGATTTCGTTCATTAATCGCCATTATTTTTTACTTTTTTTTTACATAAAATTAGTTAAAAATTAATTAGTTGTTTGATTTTATTACTACTAAAAAAGTATTTTCCATTATACTAGTAGTATGTATAAAGGATGATTTTTATGAATAAACGCGAGTTAGAACGACAAATCGATGAATTATTAAGTGAACCACGCCATGATGTCGCCACTAATATGTGGTTAATGGCAGCATGTTCTTACCTATTACACAAAGATTTTCAAGAACATCAGATTCAACACAACATCTTATTTACGAATAAAAAGCAAGCCTATGAATGGTTACATGTTAGTTATCAAACCTTTACAGCGTGGGAAAAAGCCGGTTTGCCATCACACCATATTGATAACCAAGTCATTTATCTTAAAGAAGAAATGCTTGATTGGCTAAAACACAAGCAATAAAAAAACTTTCCTATTTAAATAGGAAAGTTTTTTTATTTACATTAAATAATTATTTTGAAAAGTAGTGGCATCCTTGCGTAATTCCAAGCGTGGTGATGCTAATAATTTATCACGCAAATAATTAACACCATACAAAATAGCTTCCTTATTATGATTCAAATCAGGTCCTAGCACCCGCATTACTAAAGCTGGTCCTTCTAGTTTCGATACGCCCATATTCATATGCACTTTATCTTGCATTGCTTGTTGCATGGCATGAACAAAATCTTCATCGATCCGCTCATCAACCGCAACTAAACTAGTATAGTTTTCTGACGATTCGAATAAGCCTAAATCAGCTAATTCATACATCTGGGGATCTAAAATCAAGTTATCATTATAAACTAATGAACCATCATAATAAATTTGCAAACGCATATGCACATCAGTATATTGGAAAAGCTTACCATCTGGTGACCAACCGGCCGTTACGCCATCGGTATAAATTAATGTTGAGCCTTTTGCCATATGCACGGTATTAACTTGATCATACTTAGCATCACGATAAGGAATGACATCATCAGGCACATATTCCAAAATACTATTTTTAGCTAACTTAATATCAGTATACTGGGTTGTGGTATGATGATTTTCACACTTAAAAATGTAAGTTGGCGCTTGTGTTGACAAAATAACGCGACTATTTGGATCAAGTTTAATTTTAGTCATGTAGGTTTCGCCTTCAGTTAAGCCACCACCCATGGCAATCAAAAAATAACAAAGCGTATCTTCATTATTTAATGGCATCCGGGCAGAAACCCGTGCTTGTCCTTCATAATACATTTCATCAACAATAGTCCGGTTATTTTTAGTTGTGAATGCTAAATTAGTGTAACCATCATATTCGTCGGTTGGCATTGTCATAATTGATCCTTCTTTAAATTAATCTTCTAATAAGCAATCATGTTTAATCCATTTTTCAACTTTTTCGACATTTTCATGATTACGTAAGTCAGTAAATACATAAGTCCCTTCATCGCGGAAAGTCTTAGCATCTTTATCCATGCGGTCTAAGTCAGCGCCAACATATGGGGCTAAGTCCGTCTTATTAATAATGAAGTAATCACTTTGGATCATTCCTTGCCCAGCTTTACGAGTGATCTTATCACCTTCTGGTACCCCAATGATGTAAATTGAAAAGTCTACCAAATCCGGACTAAAGGTAGCAGCTAAGTTATCGCCACCACTTTCAATAAAGATTAAATCCAAGTCTGGGAATTTCTTTTCCATTTCTTCAACAGCGGCCAAGTTCATTGATGCATCTTCACGAATGGCAGTATGTGGGCAACCACCAGTTTCAATCCCAACAATCCGATCATCTTCAAGCACAGAATCGCGCCGCATAATTTCTTGGTCGACCTTAGTATAAATATCATTGGTAATAACAGCGATACTATAATCTTTGGCCATATCAGCTGTTAAGTTTTCTAATAAAGTTGTTTTCCCTGATCCTACAGGACCACCAACACCGATAATAATAGGTTTATTGTTACTCATTTTTATTGCCTCTTTCTACTATTATATATACACATTTAATGTACTATGACATGAACAAACGGAATGTCGTTGTTTCATGTTTGATTTGTGCTAATTCAATGCCCGGTACATTAGCGCCTAAGTAAGATTCATCCATGGTAAAGATTTCTTTGCAAATGGCAATTAAAACCTTAAAGACATCATGCATAATTCTTTGCCCGGCTTTTTGACCTAACGGAATTGCCCGCACCGCGTTTTGAACCATGGTAGTAACAATACTGTAACCATAGTAACTAACGCTATCTTTAACTGGCAATTGTTCACGGTGCATAAACATCGCAAACACAATGGCGGGATTACCAAATGATTTTTCTTGATCAATGCGTGCTTTATATTCTTTAATCAAATCCATCATTGGCGATTTTTCATGTGGATAAATCTGCAAAATCAATTCAATCATTTGCAACGCAATTAAACGCGCTCCTTTACGTGTTTCAAATGCAGCGGCGGATAATGTTAATTTTTGATCATAATCCCACAACTTATCAATGTCATTATTCATCAACGCTTCATGACAAAGGCGGACGGCTAAGCCTTCACCCCACTTAAACTGGGTTTGCAAGAAAGTGATTAACCACTTTTCAAAACTATCATTATCCTTTACTTTATGTTCGCGTAGGTATGTTTCCATTCCATAGGAGTGGTTAAATGTGCCAATTGGAAACATTGAATCACAAATTTGAAAAACCTCAAGGTTCTTCATAATTTGCGTATATTCATCATTGGTTGTTTGTGTTTCTTTCTTATTCACCATAGCTCAAGTCCACGTGTTTCAAAGGTTCATTTAAGGTAACGTCCTTTAATTCATAACTAACATGATTATGATCAAGGATCTTTTCAACAACCGGATCACGTTCCAAAATGATTTGACCATTTTGAATTTTAACCGGTTTGTGCGTGTTGCCTAATAAATGTGCAATCGTTCCCATTTGATTAATATCACTTGGTGTAATAATAATCATTTCTTGAGATTTAGCATGAATAACTACTAAATTATGGCCATCTTTTTTCAAAATGTCACCATTGTGCAATGGTAAATCACCTTTAGGAATTCGGATACCATATTCATTGCCATGGTCAGTAACAACACGTTGGGTAGCTTTTCCTAACTTATCATTACTAAGCATAACTGTTTCAATATGATAGTGATCAAGATCACGAATATCATTAACATTCCCGTAGATTTTTTCAATAATTTCCATAATATTTACCTCTTATCGTGCCGCAAAATGTCCCATAGATAACTATAGCTATGCCAACTAACGTCAGCATAGCTATAGTTACTTTGATTAATATTGATTAGTACAAGTAGTACCGTTGAGCTAATGCAATATTGTCAATTGGATCACATGAGATTTCCTTACCATCAATTGTTACTGTGAACTTTTGTGGATCAATAGCAATTGTCTTTGGTAAGTAATCGTTGAGCTTCATGTCACGTTTTGTTAAGTTCCGTGTGTTGTGTACTGGAAGGACAATCCGGTCTAAGCCGAGTTCTTCTTTAATACCATGTTCATAAGCATATGTTGATACAAATGTCTTATGAATTGATGTTAAAGCTTTACCATGAGCACCGAACAAACGAGTCATCTTCATTGGTTCTGGTGTTGGCAAACTTGAACCTGCATCACCCATGTTGCTGTATGTTACAACCCCATTGATGAAGATATCTTGTGGTTTAGCACCGAACATTGCTGGTTTCCAAAGAACGATGTCAGCATACTTACCAACTTCAATTGAACCGATGTAGTCAGCAACACCGTTAGTAATAGCTGGGTTAATAGTATACTTAGCAACATACCGCTTAATCCGGTTGTTGTCATCGTATTCAGAATCGCCTTCAAGTGGACCACGTTGCCGCTTCATCTTGTCAGCTAATTGCCATGAACGCATGATAACTTCACCGATCCGGCCCATTGCCATAGTATCGGAAGACATCATGCTGATAGCACCCATATCTTGTAAAACGTCTTCGGCAGCAATTGTTTGCTTACGAACACGTGATTCAGCGAATGCTACGTCTTCAGGAACATTAGGATCCAAGCTGTGGCAAACCATTGTCATATCAAATAATTCAGCTACTTCATTCTTAGTGTATGGGTTAGTTGGGTTAGTTGATGATGGCAATACGTTGTCTTGACCTGCTACAACCATAATGTCAGGAGCGTGGCCACCGCCGGCACCTTCGGTATGGTATGTATGGATCGTCCGGCCTTTGATAGCATCCAAGGTGTTTTCAACGAAACCACCTTCGTTCAATGAGTCAGTGTGGACAGCTAATTGAACGTCATATTGATCAGCTGCTTCTAAAGCGTGGTCAATTGTTGATGCAGTAGCACCCCAGTCTTCGTGGACCTTGATACCACATGCACCGGCTTTGATTTGTTCACCAGTTGTGTCTGGAGTAACCCCTGAACCTTTTGCAAATACACCAAAGTTTAATGGAATATCTTCAAATGATTCAAGAATCCGGTGAATGTTGTATGAACCTGGTGCGCAGGTTGCTGATTTAGTACCGTTAGCTGGACCAGTACCACCACCAAAGACAGTAGTAATACCGTTATCCAAACCCATTTCAGCGATTTCTGGTGAAATGTAGTGAACGTGGGTATCAATACCACCAGCAGTAGCAATCATACCATCACCGTTGTAAGCTTCAGTACTTGCCCCGATAACGAAATCAACATTATCCATGTTGTCTGGGTTACCACCCTTACCAATAGCAAGGATTTTACCATCACGAATACCGATATCTGCTTTGTAAATACCTGTATAGTCAATGATAACAACGTTACTGATTACCATATCAGCAACCATTGGGTTATTTTCACGTGTTTCGGTAGCGCTGACGCCCATGCCGTCACGTAATACTTTACCGCCACCAAACTTACTTTCTTGTCCATATACAGTGTAGTCTTTTTCGATCTTAGCATATAAGCTAGTATCACCTAATCGAATGCTGTCACCTGTAGTTGGGCCGAACATTTGTGAGTAAGTTTTGCGATCCATTTCAAAACTCATGTGTTCATCCCTCTTTCTAGGTTAATTATTTGTGTGCTTCTTCTTGGTTAACTTCACGTTCGTAGCTAATTGCATCTTTATCAGTTGATGGTGCTTTATGACCATCTAAGAAACCATTAACTTTATCGTTGAATCCGAAGATCCGCCGTTTACCACCAAAGTCAACTAAGTTTACTTTCTTAACATCGCCTGGTTCAAAACGAACAGCTGTTCCGGCTGGAATATCTAACCGTTTGCCCCATGCTTTGTCGCGATCAAATTGCAAACCAGCTTCATTAGCTTCATAGAAGTGGAAATGAGAGCCGACTTGAACTGCACGGTCGCCGACGTTCTTTACTTCCAAAGTAATTGCTTTGTAACCTGCGTTACATGTGATTTTACCATCAGCTAAATGAAATTCTCCTGGAACCATTTTGCCACCTCCTATTGAATTGGATTGTGAAGGGTTACTAATTTAGTGCCGTCTGTAAATGTTGTTTCAACTTGAATCATTGGAATCATTTCGGGCACGCCTTCCATAACGTCTTCACGTGTTAAAACTTTATTACCTAAAGCAACTACTTCAGGCATACTCTTACCATCACGGGCTGCTTCGATTACAGCGTTAGTAATTAAAGCAACTGCTTCGGGATGGTTTAATTTTAAGCCACGATCTTTGCGTTGTTGTGCAACCATCGCTGCAACTGACACCATCATTTTTTCCATTTCACGAGTTGTAAGTTGCATTTAGTTCACCTGCTTTTCCTCACACAAAATATATGTAAATGGCAATTTGGAGATGCATTCGATTCATATTTTTAAATTCCAAATTTATTCAAAAATGTGAATTATTTTTTCAAATTGTAGCGTTTACATTTTCGTTATAATTCTTTTTCTTCAAAAATGCAAATAAAAACTTTCCGATCTTTATCATTTTTTTAAAATTATTTGACAATTAATTTAAAAGTTATACACTGATAGCGTATACAAACTTTTCGATGTTTGAAAACTTAATATTTTTTAGGGTGGTGTAAAAACGTGTTAACTAACATTTTGCACTTAAGCAATTTTAACTACGGTAATATTGCTTATACGTTTTTATCTACGATTCTTGTATTCTTCATGACACCGGGATTAGCATTTTTCTACGGTGGCTTAGTTCGTAAGAAGAATTCTTTAACCATTATGGCAAAAATCTTCCTAGCAATTGGTGTTGTTGGGGTTTTCTGGATTTTTGGTGGTTTTAGTTTAGTTTTTGGTAAAGATATTGGCGGGGTAATTGGTAACCCATTACAATACTTTGCTTTCCACAATCTTTTATTTGATATTAACAATCATTACGGTGCATCTGTTCCATTCATTATGTTCTTCATGTATCAATTAATGTTTGCTATTATTACTCTTCCATTAATGACAGGTGCAACCGCAAACCGGTTAACTGTTGGTGGTTGGATTAAATTCTTGATTGTTTGGATGATTTTAGTTTACTGCCCAGTTGCTCACTGGATTTGGGGCGGTGGCTTCCTTGCCAAGATGGGCTTTGTTGACTTCGCCGGTGGTACGGTTATTCACATTACTGCAGCCTTTTCTGGCTTAGTTGCACTTTGGTTCTTAGGCAAGCGGGCTGACGGCTTAAAAGGTGATAAACCATCTAATTTAGGTTTAGTTGGCGTTGGTGCTGCCTTACTACTTTTTGGGTGGTTCGGTTTCAATGCCGGCGGGACAATGAGTGCAAATGACCAAGCAGCAATCATCTTCACTAATACTGGTGTAGCTGCTTTTGTTGCCATGATTGTTTGGACAACAATTAGTTATTTCCATGATGGTCATCACTTCTCATTCTTACAACCATTAGTTGGGGCCGTTGCTGGTTTAGCAACCATCACTCCTGCTTCTGGCTATGTAACCCCACGTGGCGCTATCGTAATTGGTGCAATTGCGGCAGTTATTTGCTACTTATGCGTACTCTTTGCTGATAAGATGGGTTGGGACGACGCATTAGATGTTTGGGGTGTCCATGGTATGGGCGGTTTAACAGGTACATTATTAATCGGTGTATTTGCAAACCCACTTGTTAATGGTATTCATGCTGGTATGCACCAGTTCTTAATCCAATTAGCAGGTGTTGTAATCGTTACTGTTTACACAATGATTATTACATGGCTCATTTTGTTTGTTTTAGACAAGATCACTACTATTCGCACAACAAAAGAACAACAAGTAGAAGGCTTAGATAAGAGCTTATTGAAAGAGCAATACTTCGGTTTTGATAACGAAAATAGTGAAACTGTTAAAGAAAACACGGATCCACACGCAGACAAAAACTAAAAAGATTTTATTAATCTTTTAATTTATCAAATCCGAAAGGGGTATATCTCATGCTTGGAGTTATTTTATTATACGTTGGTATGGTATTGATGAGTAATGGCCTTTATCGTATTGAAGGAATGAAAGACAAGTCCATTGCCGTCATGAATATTTTTACTGGTGGTTTAGGACTTATTCTTAACATCATCGCCATTGGTTATGGTGCTTGCACTAATAAGGGACCAGCTTGGTTTTATGCTAGTGCAACTGGTTTGCTTTTTGCATTCACATATCTTTACACCGCAATTAACAGTATCTTTGAATTAGATCAACGGTTATACGGTTGGTACAGTTTATTTGTTGCTATTAATAGTATTCCTGCTGGTTTACTTTGCATTATCAAAGGCTATGGTGGTAACTGGATTTACGGTATTATCTGGTTCGCATGGGGTATTTTGTGGTTAACCGGCTTCATCGAAAACAACTTACATAAGAACTTAGGTAAATTTGTTGGTTGGTTAGGTGTTGCGGAAGGTATTTTAACTGCCTGGATTCCTGGCTTCTTAATGTTAGTCGGAATGTGGCACTAACATCGTTTATTAAAAAAATAGGCATTACAAAATTGTAATGCCTATTTTTTATACTTAAAATTAACCACAAAAAAAGCATTGCTTTAGCAATGCTACATGATGGACCGCCAGGGGATCGAACCCTGGACCCACGGATTAAGAGTCCGTTGCTCTGCCAGCTGAGCTAGCGATCCATAAAATTGAATTAATATCTTATCGACGTTTATTATATTAACGCGTTTAACTAATTTTGTAAAGCATTTTTAAGAAAAAAGTTTTATTTTTTGATAATTAAAGGTTAATTTCTTTTTTTATAACTAGTTTGGTATATATTTAATACAGACGAGGTGATCAATATGGAAATTACTGTTCCTACTAAAAAAGGCTATTTAGCCGATAAATATAGTAAGCATGCAGCGCCAGCTCATAAAATGGATGGCCGCCCTAATTTATCATTCCCAATTACTGTTAGTGATTTACCAGCCGCAACGAAAACATGGGCCTTTACCCTAGTTGATTTTGACGCTGTTCCTGTTAGCGGTTTTGTTTGGATTCACTGGTTAGGTGCTAATATTCCGGCTAATATTACTACTCTTCCTGAAAATGCTAGCTTAAGTAATGACGTAGCTTTCGTTCAGGGAAGTAATTCAACTGCCGGACGATTAATCGGTCAACCTGACATTTTCCAATCACATCGTTATATTGGACCAACACCGCCTGATAAGGATCATGCTTATACCTTAACAGTATATGCGCTTGATACTGAATTAAACTTGCAAGATGGTTACTGGCTAAACGAATTTTTAAAGGCCATTAAAGGTCATGTGCTTGCTAAACAAAAAATCACCCTACTTGGGCGTGCTTAAAAATAAAAAACGTACGAATAATTTCGTACGTTTTTTATTTTATCCTTGTAACCATTGCATAAACCAATTTGTTG
>JAHLFS010000001.1 GCA_018883675.1 Candidatus Paralactobacillus gallistercoris
GATCTATAATGAAGACGAATAAATTCGATAAAAGGAAGGCATATAATTATGAAAATCATCGCTTATGCGATTCGTGATGATGAATTACCATATGTTAAACAATGGTCACAAGAAAACAATATTGAAGTAAAAGTTGTCCAAGATTTATTAACGATGGATAATGTTGATCTTTGCAAAGGTTGTGATGGCTTAGTTTCTTATCAACAAAAACCTTACACAACAGCACTAATTAACCGCATGCATGAAGATGGGATTAAATACTGGTCATTACGTAATGTTGGTATCGATAATATCGATCTTGATGCCGTTAAACAAAACGGCATGATTTTAACTAATGTACCGGCTTACTCACCTGATTCAGTTGGCGAATTTTCAGTTCTTTCTGCCCTCCGCTTAATTCGGCAAAGCAAAGCCTACGAACGGAAAATGCGCGCCGGCAACTTCATGTGGGCACCTAATATTGGTAAAGAATTACATGAAATGACAGTCGGCATTATTGGTACTGGTCATATTGGCGGCAGTGCTTTAAAATACTTCCAAGGTTTTGGCTGTAAAATTGTTGCTTATAATTTACACCAATATCCAGAATATCAAGGTCTTTATGTTGATACTTTGGATGAATTATACGCCCAAGCGGATATTATTGACCTCCATTCACCATTAACACTGCAAACTAAGCACATGATTAATGATGATGCCATTAGCAAAATGAAAGACGGTGTTTACATCATTAATACGGCGCGGGGTGAAGTTGTTGATACTGACGCTTTAATTCGTGGCTTAGATAATGGTAAGATTGCTGGTGCCGCCTTAGATACTTATGAAAGTGAAGTTGGTATTTTCAATAATACCTTTAAAGATTTTGATGCTATTCCTGATGCGCGGCTTAAAAACTTAATGCAACGTGATAATGTTTTAATTACCCCTCACATTGGTTTTTATACAGAAACGGCTGTCCGTAATATGGTATATTCTGGCTTAACTAATAATAAGCAATTAATTGAAAGTAATGGACAAAAAGCTGATTCAATTGTTAAATTATAATTAAAGTATTAAATCCCCTTTTTATAAGGGGATTTTTTTAGGAGGAAAAATATGAAAATTATTGCCTTTGGAGTACGTGATGATGAATTGCCATATTTTCAGAAATGGTCTCAACAACATCACATTCCCGTTAAAACGGTTAAGGAATTATTAACTACTGATAATGTTAAACTTTGTAAAGGTTATGACGGCGTTTCTTCAGTGCAATTAAAGCCTTATTCCAAAGATTTAATTACCCAAATGCGTAACAACGGTATTAAATACTGGTCGTTGCGTAATGTTGGTATCGATAATATCGATCTTGATGCCGTTAAACAAAACGGTATTAAGTTGACTAATGTGCCTTCTTATTCGCCCGATGCAGTAGCTGAATTCGCGGTATTATCAACTTTGCGTTTAATCCGGCAAAGCAAAGCCTACGAACGAAAAATGCGCGTCGGCAACTTCATGTGGGCACCTAATATTGGTAAAGAATTACATGAAATGACAGTCGGTATTATTGGTACTGGTCATATTGGCGGTAGTGCTTTAAAATACTTCCAAGGTTTTGGCTGTAAAATTATTGCCTATAACTTAGTTAAATATCCTGAGTATCAAGATTATTATGTCGATAATTTGGGTGAATTATATGCCCAAGCAGATGTTATCAGTTTACACGTTCCGTTAACTAATGATGATCGTCATATGATTGATGATGACGCCATTAGTAAAATGAAAGACGGCGTTTACATCATTAATACGGCGCGGGGTGAATTAATTGATACTGACGCTCTAATCCGTGGCTTAGATCGTGGTAAAATTGCTGGCGCTGCACTTGATTCATTTGAGAACGAAGCCCCTATTATCCAACATGATTTCAAGTCATTTGCTGCCATTCCCGATGCCAAATTACGAAATCTTATGCAACGTGATAATGTTTTGATTACACCACACGTTGGTTTTTACACACACACGGCTGTCCGTAACATGGTTTATTCAAGTCTAGATAATAATAAAGCGTTGTTTGATAGTAACGGTCAAACTGCTCCTTCATTATTAAAACTATAATAAAAAACGTTGTGGTGATATCACCACAACGTTTTTTATTTTCCAAGCAATATTCTTAAATTATTGAACATCACTAGCTTTAGCAGCATTCATAAATGGTGTGTTAGTTCCCAATGCATTGAGCAACTTACTGTTCAAGTCATTGTACTTATTCAAAGCATAATCAGCATTATTTTGATTTTGCTTAGTTAAGAAATCAGTAGCTTGGTCACCATTCATTGACTTAGCTTGACTATCAGATTGCTTCAAATTGTCATCCAATTGTTTTTGTACTTTTGATTGTACTGGAACAACATCTTTCTTGAAGAATTTCTTGTAGTTAGCATTAGTTAAGTCCCAAGTCATTTCATATGTCCAGTAAGCTGAATCTGGAGTAAACTTGTCAGTACCTTTTTGATAACTTGCTGGGGTGTTATTAATATCAGTGTAGAATGGTACATAAACGCCGGTTACTGGCGTTGCCATGCATAACCATTGCACTGGTGTAATAGAATCAGGCATATTTTGCCGCATTTGAATAATGTGTGATTCTTCATCAATTGCACAACCAATTGGCCGGTACTTACCTACATACTTACCACGTTCACTGTATTTAGTTTCTTGATAATATGTAGCCATAACTTCACGAACTTGTGCCATTGTTACCTTATGATCTGGCTTCATAAATAACTTAAAGTTAGTATCAGTTGGTGATTGCTTATCTGAAGGTGTTAAGATTCTTTGACCGCCCCACATCCGTGGTGTGTTATATTGTTTATTTTCTTTAGAATCAACACTTGTACCAAAAATACGTGCCCAGTTAACATCCTTATGCCCTTTATTTAAATGATGATCTTTAATAAATTGCTTTAAAGTTGGTGAGCACATGAAGTTATTTGAATCATTAAAATCAATATCGCCAATTACTAATTGGTTAGGAATTACTGCATATTTATTACTTGGTACACGTTCAGCTACCCATTGGTGACCACTGCCGACTTCCATGTACCAAATATCATTTTTATCTGAAAAAATAATACCACCAGCAGCGCCTTCATTAGCACCATATTTATTAATAATATCGCCTAAGCGTTGTACGCCTTCACGTGGTGATTTAATAAATGGTAAAACTACATTAACCATTGAATCTTCAGAAATACCATTCTTAACCCATGGATCATACTTAAGAACTTTCTTATTAGATGATGCTGTTTCAGTAGCACTCATTGCGACATTTGATGAGTTAACACCATCTTCAGAAAAATCACCATTGGATGGATCCCAATCAGGTGTAGCAGTCCAACGTTGTTGTTGGGCCGGTAAATCAATCGTAAAACCAGTTCCTTTAGAAGTATACTTAGTTGGACCATTGTTAGTAGCTTGATGAACAACAAAGTGCTTAGCCCAACTAGTCTGTAAATCTTCATTACGTGCAATGATTGTGCTGCCATCACTAGTAGCATCTTTACCAACTACTAAAGTTGTACATGCCTTAACTGGATGAGCATTCATCATTACTGCACCCGCAGAAACGGCTAATAAAGCTGCCGCAAGTGTTTTCTTCATATTAACTCCCCCTCTAAAGCTTATTAAATAGGCTTTGATTACGCTTACATGAATTATGATACTCCTATATCTTCACTTTTTAAACAAAAAAATGTCAAATTTACATAAATAATATATTTATTTTACTTATTAAAAAAGTGTTGACTTTTAGTAAGTAATTTTGTATTATTATTATGTAATATATCGGGGATGTTACGGATTCGACATAGATTTATCCACGTGAGTGGCATTCCGCAGGTAACGGCTGCGTCATCAACGTCAAACAGTTAAATATAACTGCAAACAATAATGAAAATAACTACGCTGTAGCTGCTTAATAACCAGCTTAGCGTGATCTGCTCAATCTCTCCCATGGATTGATGTCAGGTCTTAAATGAGTGGGATAGATTAATGAACTCACACCTGAAGTTCATTAATTGAAATTAATCGGGTTAGTCATTAAGATTGGCCGCGTTGCTTGGCGTACTTAATGATGAAATGCCAAATAAAGTGACTACGAGTGTAGAAGCTTGCGATGGAAAATGTATGGACACGGGTTCGACTCCCGTCATCTCCATAAACACTAAAATTAATTAAATTTAATTTTGTAAAACGTTGATTTTTCAACGTTTTTTATTTTTGCATTCGATAAATTAAAGTATTTTGAATTATTTTTCTAGTATAGATCTAGCATGAAAAGTAATTTTACTTGGTGGGCGTTGCCGTTGGATAAATTCCAGCGTTTTTTTATATCACTTTGCTAATAATAAAAGATGATTTTTTCTGTAAAAGCGTTCAAAGCAATCAAATGTTAATTTGATAATGTTCTACTGCTTTTTATTTTAAATGCTTTCCCATATTCATCAGTAAAAATAAAAACCGTTCATTATGAAAATAATGAACGGCTATGAAAAAAGAAGAGCGTTTTATTGGCATTGGTATGCTAATAATTGCATTTTAGTATTTATTTAAATACTAATTTAATAATATCATTAAATAAATATAAAAAACAGGCCAATACAGCCTGTTTTTCAAATTTTATTACTTATTAAATTTTTCATTTAATTCCTTGATAGCTGCATCAAGATCTTCAATAAAGTCATCGCAAATAGCCATTGTCATCGCTGGCCGGCATACAACTCGGGAAACAATAATTGGTTGATCAACATTCTTGATTTTTGGTAGTGGATATGCAGGTACTTGCCAACCATATTCCTTGAGTTTATCCTCAAGATCATATAATGTCCAGTTGACATTAGCGTGCTTAGATAATGTCCAGCAAATAATTGGTAAGCCGTCACTACCCTTGACCATATCAAAGATGTCAAATTTTTCTAAAGCATCTGCTAAACGAACAGCTACTTCATGAGTATTACTCATTACTTCATGGTAACCTTCTTTACCGAAGCGAACAAAGTTATAATATTGACCTAAAATGTGAGCACCACTACGTGAGAAGTTAATGGCAATTGAATCAACGGAACCACCTAAATAAGGTACTGAGAAACGTAATTCTTCTGGCAAGCATTCCTTAGTATTTTCACGCCATACGATCCAACCAATACCAGGATAAACCATACCATATTTATGACCAGAGACATTAATTGATTTAACATTCTTTAAACGGAAATCCCAAGGCTTAAAACCTTCCATAAACGGTTCGTAGAAGCCGCCAGAAGCAGCATCAACATGAATGCGAAGGGGCATTTTCGGATGATCTTGATTGTATGCTTCAACTAAATCATTTAATTTTTCAGTATTATCAAGGCCACCAGTATATGTAATACCTTCAATGCTTACAATACCAATTGTATTTTCATCAACATAATCCATAACAGTATCCATATCCATCGAAATGGTACCATTATCATCTTTACTCATTGGTACTTCACGCATTTCAACATTCCAATAATGGCAGAATTTTTCCCATACAACTTGGTATGCAGAAACAATTACTAAGTTAGGACGATGTTCATGAAGGTTATCAATATCAATACCATTAGCCTTAGCACGATGTTTCCATGAGAAAAGCATTGCTAAACCGCCTAGCATACACCCTTCAGATGAACCAACTGTTGAGGTACCAATAAAATCTTTAAATAACTTCTTATCTTCTGGTAATCCCCATAAATGGCCTAACATACTTACACAGTAATTTTCCATAGCTGCTGTTTTGGGATATTCTGATTTATCAATCGCATTAGTTTCTAAACCACTCATCATTAATTCATCAGCTTGTGGTTCCATTTGCGTTGTACAGAATGTTGCAAAATTTTGATCAGCTTTCGCCTCATTTAAACGAATATGTTTAATTAATGTTTCGGCTAAATCAGGGTTCATGCCTTCCTCAGGCATAACCTCCTTCGGCATTGATTTAGCAGCCTCACGACTACCTAAGAATGAATCCTCAAGATACTCTCTAGTCATAACTTTCAGTTCTTCTATATAATAAAAGAACTGCTCACCTCTTTCTCACTTTTTTCAAATATGAACATTTATAAATTGTTCATGATATATTGTAATAATTTTTATTAAAAATGTCACGCTTTTTTCATTATTTTATAAACTCAATGCCATATTTATTATTGCCTTGCCAAGTAACGCGGTATGTTTGGTATCCCATACTCTTATAACTATTAAATGCTTGGTGGGCCCAACTAGCAGCGGCATTAGCACTTGGAAAAGTACCGGAAACCGTATAAGTATTAGGTGTATTGTTCGGTTGTTGTTGGGCAGCACTTTGAGCACCAGCACCCATGGCATGATTTCCTGAAGCATCAGCACTAGTTTGTTGCTGCTTATTTGCGTTTTTATTAGCATTACTATCGTTGTTATTAATAGCGTTATTAGCAATGTTATTATCGTTATCATTAACGGCGTTATTATTAGCATTGCTATCGTTGTCATCAATAGCGTTATTAGCAGCAATGTTATTATTACTTGCTGATGAACTCTGTTTATGATGTTTACTTGCCGATATTGATGAACTTTGTTTATGTTGTTTTTTCTTTGTTGAAGAGGTTACTGAAGTAATGACTGATTCGCTAGCATGTTCGCTTTTTTTGCTACCGCTAGGAAAATTAATGCAAACAACAATAATTACGAAAACAATAAAAATTGCTAATCCCGTTAGTAGAGCCAGTCGAGTTCTTTTTTTAGGATCTTTAGGAAGTTTATTCCGTTGTTCTGCTTTCTTTAGCTTTTTTTCTTCTTCGCGTCGTTCAACACGACTTTCTAAACGTGCCATTAAAATTACCTCCCTTATACCGGTTAAATATATCATACTCTCTTTATAACTAAAAAGCTGTTAGATTTTACTCTAACAGCTTTTTTAAAAATTCTTATTTTCGTAAATCAATGTAACGACTAACAATGTAAATAATAACTGCACCAATTACTAACGAAATAAATTCACCAAGTGCCGTCGTCGCATAAGTTGGCCAAAATGGCAAGTGATTATATAAATGCAATTCTAAAGCAATAATCCACATCATTGCCGTATCAACTAAGGTACTGATGGTTAATTTTAACCACAATGGTTTAACACGTTTGGCTAATAAATAAGTAATTCCGGTTGCTAAAAATGTTTCTAAAGTACCAAAAATAATATCAATAATCCCCATTGGTGACCACAAGTTAGCAATAAAACAACCAATTACTAAGGCCCAGACATAACGTTTATTAAAGACAACTAAATGGTCCAAGCCTTCGGAAATACGCATTTGAATATTACCATAACTAAATGGTGCTACTAAACACGTTAAGGCGGCATATAAAGCAGCAACTACCGCGGTTTTCGCCAAACTTACTAATCGATCATGCTCTTTTGTCATTAAAATGACCCTCCTAGTTTTTTATTATGGTAGGATGTCGCGAACTACCAACGCATTAACGATTTTTGTTTCATCAAAAACAACATTAAAGATTATACAAAAAAAGAACCGCAACGTAAAATCACGGTTCTTTAAAATTAGTATTTCTTCGCTACATCATCGTTGCCAACGTCATATTGAATCATATGTGTAGCGGCATGTTCAAGATCATGACCGTCTTTCATCTTCTTCGGATCATATTCAGCTACCCCGATTACTAGTGAAATATCAATATCATGCAATGAAATCACTTTAGGTAATTCTTGGGCAAACTTTGTTTTAATTTTTCGAGCGGTTTCACGTGCTTCCGCTGCATCAACGAAAAGTAATGCGCCCCATGTCAAATTATCACGACTTAACAAGTAAGCTAGTGTTAAGCCTTCATCAGAGCTTAAAATTACTCGTGATACTAATCTGACCAAAGCATCTAACTGATCATGGTCCAAAATTCGCCGAATTTCGTTAAAGTATCTAATTTTAATCGTCATCATTGATAATGGTAATTGATACTTTGCTGCCGTCTTAGTAAAAATTTGTGTATCACGCAAATAGGCAACTAATGTTCGTAAATTAGTTTCACTATCCAAGACACTTTGATGAACCAACTCATCTTTTAAACGACGGTTTTCTGCTTGCAACTGCAACCCATAATAAGCCATGCCATAAAATGACATTGATAGTAATAACGGCATAAATAACCAAAAGGCTAAGTCACCAGTAGCAACGTCAACGCGTTTTTGAAAAACAGCTAGATATGTTAACAAACCACCTTGGAAAACAACAAACAATAAGTTAATAATTAAACCTGTTGTTAATCCTAAGAAGTAGGTTAATAAAATTAAAAAAGCAGTGATTCCTAAATAAAACGCATTAATTAATACTGAACGACCGTTAAGACTCATAAAAACGGCAGTAACAAAAAACAGTAATAAGAAAATTAGTAAAAAAACATCAACCAAAAATGAATTTGTGGGACGTTTATTTTTCATCGAGGTCGTCCTTTCCTTTTCTTGGACTATGTTTCTTAAAGACCATTACCAACATAAAGATAATTACCCCAATAATGATCAATGCCAAAGCAAAGTAGGCAACTGTTGAGATATGGGCATGAACACGTTGGCTAAAGCTTTCATTTTGAGCAACTGATTTCTTCTTCTTGAAGCGATAGCTATAGTGATTATTATCGTGGTCAACCACAATCGTATCACCAGCATATTGCTGAATATTCTTTTGGAAGTTAATTTGCGTTGATGCCAACATCACATCATGACTATCTGGAGCAGTTACTGCCAAAATTGCTAAATGACCATTATATGGTGAACGTAATAATTGGGCAGTTCCAATGTGTTGCCCATATGATGGGGCAATACTCATTTTTTCATTAGATACAAAATACTTGTAATTACTATTGTATTTCATATACAAATGTTTATTTAACGTTTTAATAAATGGTGTTGAACTTGGCGTACCCAAGACAATCATATTATGGTTTTCAGTAATGTCTTTGTCAGGCACACCGGTACAATAAGTAATTTTACCCGTATTGCTTAGAGCATAACTACCCATTAAGTTGAAAATGTTTGATAATGTTTCAAAGTAATAATTATTCATCTTATTCGGTTTAACAATTACCAAATTATCAAAGGCACTATTATCTAAGAATAAGCTTGGATAATTACTAAACAACTGGCTCAAAACTGGTTTGGAATGAACATAAGCATATGAACTTGGCGCTACACAAGCCCATGGGGTTTGTCCATCGCTTTGTACCGTATTATTAGCACCGCTTTGTACTAAATCAAAAGCTACACGAACAACAAATTGTCCATTCAAAGCTAAATCAGCCGGTACTTTTACAGTCAAACTATCATCATCAGCATCATTAGCCTTTAAGCGTTGGCTACCAATGGCCGTATTATTAATGTACACCGTTACTAAGGAACGATTAAAGTTCAAATTTTTAGCATAGCGCATATCTAACTTAATAACACTACCAGACGCATTAGTTAAATTAACTGGTAAGTTAACAAAGAACGTTGCTTCCTGATGACCAGCACCAACTAACTGTACGTTTTGTTGGGTTAATTGATAATCACCATCATTTTTAACACCAGCCGTAAAAGTTTGCGTATTATTAGTAATTGTTACTTGATCTTGGTCGGATTCTTTCATTAATTCTTGGTTAGCCAAGTAGCGACTAGCCTTAATTAATAAATCACTATCTTTTGAAGTAACAATTAAGTAATGCTTATTATTTTGGTAAACAATTTTAGCGACTGCTTCTTGATCCAAATCATTAGCATTAACTTCATGTTGAAATTCTTGTGGCAAGTCCTTGTATAAGCCTAAAACAATGCGATAGTCGCTATTTTTAGCATTATCACTATCATTTTGACAAATTGGAATAACACTATTTTCATTAGTGATTGTCCGTGAAAAACCAGACAAGGTATAAGTAGCGGCGGTTAATTCCGCATTAGTCGGTTGATTAGGCACACTAATGGCACATTGGTGATTGTTGATTGTGTCAGCGCCGGTAAAGTAATCATAAAATGAGGCTAATGTTTTTTCCGGTTCACGATTTAAATAATGAAAATTAACATTAGTACTATCATAAATTGTCAACCAGTTAGCTGGTGTTTGATCAGATTGTAAGGCCCCATTTTTTTCCGTTTGTAATTGGCCCGCAATTTTTAAATTATTACTACCTTGTAATAATTGTAAAGGAATGTTAATTACTTGCGTTTGCAAACTATTACTCTTGTTAGGGCGGAAGGAATAAAACTTAACCCCATTAATTGAAACAGTAATATCTGAAATTTGATCAGATGCTAGTTGTGATACTTGGTAGTTTAAATTTAATGTGGCTTGTTTAACATCCCAACGATCCGGTTTAATGAAATAAGTATTAGCTGATACGCCCATTCCGGTTAACGAAGTTGTCGTATTTTGAAATGGTTCGGTATAAGTTAATAAATTTTTGTTTTGATCGTTATTATTTTGATTATTATTAGTTGTTGGCGTTGGCGCATTATCAATCACATTTTGATGATTAGTGAGTGGGGCCACCGCTTGTTGAGCTGTTACTAATTGGTTAGCGGGACTACTAATATTTTGTGATTGATTTTGTTGCGCTGGTGCTGCTTTAACTGGTAAAGCAGGCAACAAAATTCCGCCAACTAATGATAATAAACAGACACTAGTTAATTTATGAATAACGTTTTGTTTTATACCATTTTTCTTTTTTGTGAAATACTTTTTCTTCAATGTACTGTACCATTCCCCATGCAGCAACTATGAGCCACATCTGACTATATGTGATATACATTAAAATAATAATTAACACATTCGACAGCGTTAGCTCACCTTTTTCAGTTGACAGTGCAATCGCTGTACTGATAACAAACAAAATGATCGCCAGTAGCCATAATACATTACTAAATCCTTGCAGATTAGAATGCACCAAACCAGCAATTGATAATATAAAGAATATATCAGAAATTACTAATGATGTCATCAGTAATAAGAAAACTGATAAGAAATATGCCAAGTCAAAGCGAATTGGTTTTCCTTCTTTTTTAAACAAATACTTAGCATATTTCAAAACATCATAAATATTACCTTTAACCCACCGGGTTCGCTGGTGGAACCATACCCCTAATGTTTGGGGTTCTTGTTCCCAGGTAACGGCTTTGGGTTGATAAGCAATCCGGTAGCCTGTCATGTATAAGTGGAAACTAACTTCAGTATCTTCGGCTAAGGATTTAACGTCCCAACCGCCCATTTCTTCAATAATCTTCCGCCAAATAACATAGTTAGTTCCTGGAATTGTTGTTAAATGGAAAAGTTGTTGCCGACCGGCTTGGGCCATCCATTGAAATGACAACGTTTCAATGTTAATAAAACGTGTCAATAACGTCGCATCCTTGTTTCGGGTTCTGAATTTACCAATTGCTGCTCCTAGTTTTGGATCAGAACATAATTCACCAACTAAAATACGTAAAGCACCACGTTCGGGAGTATTATCAGCATCATAAATCGAAATAACACTACCACGAGCTTGTTTAAGGGCTAAGTTTAAAGCATTTGACTTCCCCTTACCACCAGTTTTAGCATCCGTATTAATTACTTCAAAATTACGATCAGGATACTTAGCTTTTAATTCAGCCAATAATTCAGCCGAATTATCACTGGAGTTATCATTGATAACAATTACTTCATATTTATCTTTGGGGTAGTCAAAATTTAATAATGATTCAACAGTTTTAACAATAACGACCCCTTCATCGTGCGCTGGCACAAAAACAGATACGAAAGGTGGATCCTTCGGTAATGGCTTCGGCGGTTGATGAACCGTACGTAGGTAATAAATATACCCAGCAATCACCAAAACCACATTAACAATCAAAATACCCCAAATTGACAGAATTGAGATTAGTAATAATATATCAACAAAAGTCAATTACTTATGCTCCTTTCGTTTCTTCTTTGATAATTTTCTTAAAGTACCAAGCGTTGTTTTATGACGCTTATTGGTGTATTTAAACATACCAACATACACACGGTAGCCCAAGACAAATAAAACTACTAAAATAATCAAAGCGATAATAATGAAGACTTCCAAAATTATCCCTTGAACATTAAAGAAACCACTTAATGTTCCATGTGGAACTTGGGCCTTGCCATCCGCTGCGATTTTAGCGGCAGTTAATGGCACTTCCATTAAATTATTATCAACTAAATAGTTACCATGTAAAAATGAAATTTGTTTATTACCGGCTTGTACACATGATTTAAAATCACCGTAGTCAGGATTGGCCCATTGTAAATTAACCGTTTTAATATTGCGCTTAAACTGTAAAAACGATTTACTACTAGTTGGCAAAGGCATCGTAACTGCAGTAGGTGTACTAAAACGTAAATCATCTTGACTATCTAAATCATTACCTTCTTTAATCGTATTCAATGAACTAGCGGTCATCGCATAATAAGTACGACCATAAGTTTCACCATAATTATCTTCCTGTGCATATGGCAAAGGATTTTCATCAGGATCACTAGTCAATAAAATTTGATTAGATAATGATAACGCCGCACTGCGGTAAAGTTCATCTTGATTCCAGTAAGCCGGTGCGCTAATACCAATCGGATAAACATAATTATCACGTAACGCTGTTAACGTTTGTGTCATGTCATTTCGTAAAGTTGTATAAGCCGTTTTGGCAGTATCAGGTGCATAAATTGACGGCACCTGTAAGAAAATTTCACCACCATTATTTTCAACATGTTGTAAAGCTAACGTGTAATAATGATAAGCTTTTAAATTAGTATTAGTCGCCACACTAGTGGCACTAATTGCGTACGGGATACCCTCACTGTAAAGATATTCGGCCACTTTAACTAACCGTCTTAAATCAGAATACGGCGTAATCCCCGTAATAACCAGTAACGGTCGATAAGTTTGCGTTTGCCGGCCAAAAAACTGGGCAATTAGTTCGCTTGCTTCCAAAAAGCTCAGGCCATCCGCCCGAAAATATGGTAAAAAGGCAATATTATTATGAATAACACCATAGGGAATAAATTTATGCGACATTTTATCTTGATAATCTTGTGATGTTAATTGCCCAATTACTTGTGAACCAGCAGCCGGCTTAGTTACGAATTCAGATGAATTAATAAAATCAAGCATTTGGTAATACTTATTACTTTTATCATATAAAAAATACTGCTTATGGCGCAAATACTGAATATTACCTTGCAGTTGCTGTTTTTCAACAGCGGTCAAGGATGGCCCAACATGTAATATTTTTCCATGAAAATTTTCTAAATCTTTCACGAATGAATTCTTAATTAAATGTGCTTCCGGCCAATTAACCATTAGTACGACGGCTGAATAATTTTGATCTTTTAGTGTACCGGGTTGATATTGTGCCATTGACATAGTCTTTATCGGCAAATTTAAACTAACAAATAAGCGCTGCAATGAATCAATGTTATTTTCATCATGTTCAGCGGCATTTTTACTATCATAAACTAATAAAACTGGTTGTTTAGGAGGCTGGGGGACGTTATTACCGGCATCAACAGCATGTGCTGGTTTGCAATAAAAAAATAATGTTAGTAAAGCTGTTAGCCAAAATGTTAATTTCATCATTTTTTTATGCATCACATTTTCCTCCTTATCACCATAGTTTCTTATGTAGAATATCGACAGTAAAAATCAAAATTAATAAATACAAACAAATCGGCACCATGAATAATTGTTGTGCCAAATCAGCATCACCGCCACCGATAATTGTGCCAAAGAAAGTTCCTATCATAATAACGATTAGGTTCATAACCATCATGCACCGCATTAACGGTTCGCCTTCTTTTTTACGCATGCCTTTAAAGGCAACGTAAATATAGAAGCAAATAAAAACAAAAACAATTAAAACGTAAAACATGAATTTACGTGGGAAAAACGCCCGCATTGCTAACGTAAAGAGCATAAAGTAGTGCGTTTGGGCCTTAGCCGGATGACCACTATGCGGTGGATAATTTCCCAGGCCATACATCTGCATGTTTTGCGCGTTCGCCGCGGCGGCGTTTAGTAACTGGTTAAACTGATTCCAGTGACTAACATAATATGAAGTAATCCATAAATAATTATATTTATTAAGGAAATTGTCTTTCATATACTTAGAATGAACATCTAAAGCCGTGTAAGTTTTAAAGTAAGGGTCGTCACGTAATAAAGCAAACTGTGGAGAAATACCCCCATCAGCCAATGCTTTTTCTGGATTATTAGATTCGGCCAAAATACCACAAGTCATGCTTTGATACTTATTTTCATCATTATATTTAGTTGACACACAGTAATTTGAAAATAAACCAGCGCCAACAATCAGGACCATTGTTACAGCAACTGCTAATTTTTGCACCCGCGTCTTGGTTAATGCAAACATGCCAAAAGCGGTTAATAACCAGCCAGCGACAAAAAACGTATTTTGTTGTTTAGTAGCAATAAACCCAAAAACAGCCACAAAATAAACGATTAGCATCGGCCACAAACGCCGGTAGTAGCGCCGGGCAATTAATCCATATGCACCAACTGCATATAGCATGGTAATTAGATGAACTGGTTCCAAATAAAATGAATTAAAAAATAGCGTTAGTGATGAATCACTAAAAATAAACCAAATTACCAAGGCAATCGCATAATCGCGTGAAGTTTTTTGCTTACTAGTAAATGCATTAGTTAATAAATATAACGCACCTAGATAAAACATAAAGTAGGTTAACCCTAAAAAACGAATATCAAAAATCTTGGTACTATAAAATAATTTATTTAAAGCAATCGCAATTTGTACAAAAAACGTGGTTGTGGACACAATTGGATGCGGATAACTATTAAAATACTGCATAATGCCATATTTCAATGCAATATGTGAATATGCAGTATAAGGATAATTAGGTAATTGATATAAGCCATTACCATGTAATGTAATAAAAAACGTGCCATTATCGGCATCACCATTTATTGGTGGAACAAATAACAAAAAAGTAATCGTAATTGCAGATAAGAAAACCGTTAACTGCGCAGGTGTTGAATACTTGCGCATGTACATCGCGAATTTATTCCACCATGCTGTTATTTTTTCTTTCATATTTTTAATCCTAACAATCTAACGCTACTAAAGCCGTAACGTTATTAAACGAATAAACTTGTTGTGTTTGCAAATCACCAAACGCCCCATTCAACGGCGAACCAGCTTTATTAATTTGGAAAGTTAACATTTGTTTAATAGCTGCTTGATATAATTCCGGTTGCTTTTCGTTGCTAGCAATTAGAGCCGCTAACGCATAGGCCGCTGCTGATTGATCTTGTGTAGTTGCTTTACCGTTCATATCATAGTGATTATATAATTGTTTATTCATTACCTGCCGTGTTACCCACTGTAAACTAGTTTTGGGTAACTTACCAACGGCAGATAAATGTTGCATTGTCATTAGTGATTCTAAAATATCAATACCTTTATCACTGGTATACTTACCTGTTTTGTAATTATAACGAGTTTGATAAAGTGGGAAGTCATCGCTAATATAACCTTTTTGCACAATATGTAATTGTTTTTGATAATATTGCTTACCTGTTTTGCTTTGATTTTCCAAAGCATGTAAAGTAGCAAGATTAAAGTAACATAACGTTCCCGTAGTAGCATGCTGCTTCGTTTCACCATTAGCCCAATCATACAAATTACCATTGACTAAACTTAAGCTTTGCATATTCTTATACAAAGTATTGATTTCTTTAGCATAGTAATTAGTTTGAAATTGTTGATCATATAAGAACAACGCTTCAATAATGCGCAAATCATCAACCGTAGCATTAACTGGATAACGTTTACCAGTAGCCGGATCATAGCGATAGCTAAACTGGCCATTTTCATAAAAGTTCTTTTTCGTCTTTTCATAAAAAGTCTTAAATGCTTGTGATTGTTTCGTTAATGCTAAATGCAATAAATAATAACCAGATGATTCATCAAGTAATTCATGGCCAGTGGCATTTTGACTATTCGGATCATTAGTTGGAAGATGATTAGTATAAATACCACCATTGCCCATCATCTGATTATCCAAAAAGTTAATTAATAATTGTTGTTTTTGCTGTTGCTCATCCGTGTGATAATGAGTAATATTTTGCACAATTGGATCAGGACGGACGGAAATAGTTTGATAATATGTTCCTTGCTTAGCTTCGTCTGTTTTAGAAGAACCGCAACCGGCCAACAATGCTGCAATGGCAACGGTTGAAGTTCCTAAAAGGATACTTTTCACTTTGCTCATTCATCTTGCCTCTTTATCAAAGTTATCAATAAATTCTCACTAATATACTCATTATTAATTTTAACAAAAAAATAATTACTTTGCCTACTTTATTCGTTAATAATTATTGCCTTATTTATGCTTAAAAAGCGTCTTGACGCTTTCTCATGCAATGCCTTATCATTGATAACAATTTATACATATTTGATAGGAGGATTATATGAGCGCAATCAAAAAAACTACCGATGAGCAATTATCAGTTGCTAAAACGATTTTACTTGGTTTTCAACATTTACTAGCAATGTATGCCGGTGATATTCTCATTCCGTTATTAATGGGAGCAGCATTACATTTCAATGCACAACAGATGACATATTTAATTTCAACTGATATTTTCATGTGTGGTATTGCGACTTTATTGCAAATTCACCGCACCCCTTTTTCAGGAATTGCGCTACCGGTTGTGTTAGGTTCAGCCGTTGAATACCTTGCGCCGATGGAACATGTTGGCACACATCTTGGTTGGGGTTATATGTATGGCAGTATCATTATCACTGGGCTTTTTATTATTTTAATTAGTCAATTTTTTGCACATTTACGACGCTTTTTCCCACCAGTTGTTACTGGTTCATTGATTACACTAATCGGTTTCACATTAATTCCGGTCGCCTTTCAAAATCTTGGTGGTGGCAATGTCCATGCCCACGATTTCGGTAAACCACTTAATTTATTAATTGGTTTAATTACAGCCTTAATTATTGTATTATTTAATATTTTCGGACGTGGCTTTGTTAAGCAAATTGCCATATTACTAGGCATTATTATTGGAACTTTATTAGCGATTGCATGTGGTCAAGTTAATTTTGCCTCGGTAGGACAAGCCCATTGGTTTCATCTTCCGCAACTTTTTTATTTTGCTAAACCTGAATTTGAATGGTCATCAATTTTAACAATGATATTGGCAGCAATTACCTGTATGATTGAATCAACTGGTGTTTACTTTGCATTAGCTGATATTGTTGGGCGTGATTTAACTGTTGATGATCTTAGCCGTGGCTATCGGTCTGAAGGATTAGCAGCTATTTTAGGCGGTTTGTTCAATACCTTCCCCTATTCAACTTTTTCACAAAACGTTGGGGTTGTACAATTATCAGGCATCAAAAAATTGCGGCCCGTTTATTATGCCGGCTTTATGTTATTAATTCTTGGCTTAATTCCGAAATGTGGTGCCATTGCAGCTTTAATTCCAAATGCTGTTTTAGGCGGTGCCATGTTAGTAATGTTCGGTATGGTTGGTGCGCAAGGCATTAAAATGTTAACTAGTGTGAAAATGACAACTAATAACTTATTAATTATGGCCGTTTCAATCGGCGTCGGCCTTGGTGTTACCGCCCAACCGACTTTATTCAAATTCTTACCTAGTGCCGTACAGACTATCATGAGTAATGGCATGGTCGTTGGTGGCATTACTGCTTTAATAATGAATATTTTATTAAATTGGCGACAATTATTTAGCAATAAATAACAACAAAATATTTTGTAGCATTATTGCTGTAACAACGATTTATTATTATATATAAAACAAAAAGCAACAAAGTAAATTACTTTGTTGCTTTTTGTTTTATTTGCATTTAATTTACCAAAACTTCCACCATGGTTTCTTAGTTTGGTGATCAGGTTCACTATCATGGGCAGTTGCATTAACATCTTTCTTAGTATCAGTTGTTAGTAAATCCTTATTTTTCTTTTCAATTTGTTCAAGTTTATTTTGTGCAATTAATTGTAATTGCTGACTTTGATCGAGTAATTTTTGCATGGAATGCACGGTACTAGTTTCTTGCTGTAATTGTGCTTTGGCATCGGCTAATTCATTTTTTAACATCATAATTTGATCAGTTAAATCAACTACACTATGCTGTTCGTCATCTTCACTAGTTGTTGCATTTTGTTTTACATCAGCTTGTGGTGTAACATTCGTTACGGTTTTTTCCTCTTCTTTAGGACGAACATCTTCAATGTGCTTTTTAATTTCTTCTTCAACAGCAGCATTAATAATATAATTCCGTCCTTGTTTTTCCGGTTTTAAATTATCTGGTAGTTGTTTGATAATATACTGAATTCGTTGACGACTAACACCTAGTTCGGCCACTAATTCATTAATTGTTTTTCCCATAAGTACGCTCCGTTTGTTTTTATTATCTTTATCATACAACATCTTATATGCAACATTCAAAATTTTATTGCATATTATTTCGTTGCTTATTGTTGCTTATTTATGATAAGTCCGCCCGTTAATAATCATGAAAGCGCGATAAATTTGTTCAATTAACACTAGGCGCATTAACTGGTGCGGTAAAGTTAGTTTACCAAATGACAAGGTATCATTGGCCCGTTGCATAACAGCCGGACTTAACCCAAGTGAACCGCCAATAACAAAAGTAACATCCGGATGACCATATGTGCCTAACTGGGCAATTTCATGAGCAAAAACTTCAGAAGCCCGTTGTTTACCTTGAATCGCTAATGCAATAACATATTCCTTATCCTTAATCTTACTAAGAATACGAGTTCCTTCCTTCGCCATAACATTTTGCATTTCGGCATCACTAAGTGATTCAGGCGCTTTTTCATCAGCAACTTCAATTAATTGAAACTTACAAAACGCCCCCAAGCGTTTAGCATATTCAGCAATCCCTTGTTTTAGATATTTTTCTTTTAATTTGCCAACACTAATAATTTTTATATTCATTGTCATTCCTCTTTTTGTTGCATTTTAGCAGAACAATTAATGTTTAAGCGTTAATTATCCTTTAAAAAGTTATCCACAAAGTTATCCACATTATCCACAGGTCACTACTATAAATTGTGGTTAAATTATTAATTACCTACTAAATATATGAATCATTTATTGTCAATATTTATTATTAAAAAATACTTAATTATTGTTCAAATTAAGAGCACAAAGATTGATATTAAGCCATTTAGCTACTAAACAATTCGTTATATATATAACACAATTTTATTTTTTTATCCATGTGTCTGGTATTTTTACTTAACAGATACAAATCCCGTGTTAAAAAGTTATCCACAGACTTATCCACATTATCCACAAAATAGTGGCTAATGAATAATGTAATTAATACGAACATTTTAAATTAATAATTAATAATAGTTCGTAATATTGGAAACTACAATAATAAGCAACAAAAAAACACAGCATGTTACTGTGTTTTAAATAATTTGATAATTAAGCTGCTTGCAAGGTAACTGTTGTATAAGCCAACTTACCATTATGATAATAACCAACTTTTACTTTATCACCGACGTTATGTTTATAAAGTTGCGTTTGCAAATCAGCTACTGAAGTAATTTGTTGACCGTCAATTGAAACAATCACGTCATATTGTTTTAGCCCAGCACGCGCAGCGGCTGAATCATGATTTACTTTAACTAACACAACCCCTTGCGTTACTGAACTTGGTAATTTCAATACTTGTTGTTGGGAAGCAGTGGAAACTTGTGATAAGCCAATAATTGATACGCCTAATGCCGGACGCGTTACTTTCCCATTTTCAACTAATTGATTAATAATCGTAACTACTTCATTACTTGGGATAGCAAAGCCCATGCCTTCAACAGAGCCTTGACCATTACCTGCACTAGCTAATTTCATAGAATTAATTCCGATTACTTGACCAGCAAGGTTAATTAAAGCCCCACCTGAGTTACCCGGGTTAATCGCTGCATCGGTTTGAATAACAGTAGCAGTACCTGTTTGCACGCCAGTTTGTTCATTTTGAACAGGTACTGTCCGGTTAGTAGCTGAAATAATCCCTTCAGTTACTGAAGTTGCATATTGGGATCCTAGTGGCGAACCGATTGCTAAAACTGATTCACCCGCCTTAATATCAGCCGAATTACCAAAAGTAGCCACAGTCGTTACCTTATTATCAGGAATAGATAGGACGGCTAAATCAGTAACTGGATCAGTACCAACAATATGCGCATTGATTTTAGTACCATTACTTAAAATAACTTCAGTCTTATCAGAACCGGCAACAACATGGTTATTAGTAACAATATAGGCTTTACCAGCGCCTTTTTGATAAATAACGCCAGAACCTTCACTATAAATTTGATCCTTATTGTTATTACTATTGTTATTATTACTACTACCATCACCAAAAAGCGTACCGAATGAGTTTAAGGTGTTATCATTTTGTTGTTCTTTTTGCATATTAACAACAGAAACAACAGCGCCTTTAACCTTATTAAAAGCCGTTTCGGCGGCTGAACTTTGGTTAACCGTAATATTACTAATTTTAGCTGTACCCGCTTTTTTACTATTATTAGTTGCGGTAATGGTGGAACTAGTTTGATTCATGTTATTTAAAGCATAAACAACGCCACCACCAACGCCACCACCAAGCAATGCCGATACAGCAACAATCGTAATTGTTTTTTTAGTACTGCGATTTGTAGTTGCTTTTTGTTGCTTTTGTGGATCTTGTTGATCATCCATCAGTAATACGCTCCTTTTTGCATTACTTTATTTGCCTTTGATATTATCATAACCAAATAATGGTAACAAACTTTGTTTCTTTTCTTATATTTTATTTATGAATAAATCACATCACGGTGCGTGCAGTTGATTTTAGTTTTTGATAAAATTATTTTAAATAAAACATTAAGAAAGGATGTCGCTATTGAATTTCTTTCGTATGTTGCGTGAATATGAATGGTTTAATGGGATCTTATTTATTTTGATCGGCATTTTAGCCTTACTTGCGCCACATTTCCTATTTAAAGCAGTAGTCTATTTTGTTGCGCTTTACTTTATCATCAATGGCGTTTTATTATTGATAACTTATTTACGAAAGCGTGAACTCTATTCACCGATGCCGGCGGTTATCCAATTTGTAATTGCCTTCCTAGTATTTATATTTGCAAGACCATTAGCAAGTATTTTGCCATTTTTATTAGGTTTTGGCATTTTACTTTATGGTATTTACCATTTAAAAGACGCTATTATGCATAAAGAATATGTTAATGTATCACGCGCACCACGTATTATTTATAGTATTCTAATTATTTTAGCTAGCATTTTGTTGCTTTTTAATCCATTCCGTAGTTTCTTAGTAATGATTCAATTTTTCGGTATCATTTTAATTGTTATCGGCGTTGATGAACTAATTCTTTGGTACCGGACCCGTTACTATTAATTATTGATTTTCTAAATAAGCATGTTTAAACTAGGTGTAGAATTATTGGTAGGTATTTATTCCATAAGGAGGAAATTATAATATGGTAGAAGAACCAATTACTGGTTTACCAGAAGAAATTATCCAATTTGAAAAGAAAAATGGTTTAACTGATACTGACATGGCATTAGCTAGTCACATTTCCGTAGAAAAAATCCATAATATTAAATCAATGGCTGAAGAAGCTGATCCTGAAACTGAATTAGCATTACGGAATTTTATGGAAAAATAATTAACAATTAAACAACAAAAAGCACGTGTTGCTCAGGACACGTGCTTTTTTTATGCAATAAAATATCTAATTTCTTCCTATTATATATAATTAATTTGCAACAATATAATTA
>JAHLFS010000006.1 GCA_018883675.1 Candidatus Paralactobacillus gallistercoris
TGTATAAGAGACAGACTTTATATATACGTTAATTTTTTACATCACCATTCTATTCAAATTGGCAAAATGACAATTACGAAGATGCTGGGTAATCGGGCTAATGATGCTTGGGTAATTGTTAAAGGAAATCCAATTAAGCAAATTATTATTAATATTTTTAGATTTATTTTTTATGTATTACTCAAAAATGAATACTACTATCCAGTTAAGCCTGGTATGCCGCATTTACATGCTTACTACCCATTAATGATTTTTATTGCTCTTTGGGGACTTATTATTACCATTCGTAATCATCGTAAATCACCGTTAACTATATATTTATTGATAACATTAATAGCTAGTGTACCGTTAATTTTGATCACTTGGAATAATTATGTTCGTGATAACTTATTAATTATCCCTATTTTTTATTTTGCAGCTGTTGGTGTACTAAGTATTTTCAAAAAACATTTGCCGTTATTTAGTATCTTATTTACGCTTTGTGTAATTGGTTTTGGAATAAATTATTTTGTCATTAATCATAATGAATTAGCCATTAATCCGTTACAAGGGATTCCTGGTAGTCAATCTTCAATTTATTTACCTAAAGCAATTAATAAGGCAAATCAAGTTACTAATAATGATGTTTATGTTTTGCAACATTCTCGCGATGAAGCAACAGCTACA
This sequence comes from Candidatus Paralactobacillus gallistercoris, assembly GCA_018883675.1. GTDB lineage: Bacteria > Bacillota > Bacilli > Lactobacillales > Lactobacillaceae > Paralactobacillus_A > Paralactobacillus_A gallistercoris. The sequence goes on from JAHLFS010000006.1 coordinate 667, forward strand.
TTATTTTATAATCCGATTAATCCATATGTATATTGTCAAAATAAGCATGCTAAATTGGCAAACGGTAAAATCAATTTTGGAAAATATAAATTTATTGAACATGTATCGCATATCAATAATGCCAATGCGTATGTCGTTAAAAATGACATGGGTAAACGTACACTAGCTAAATTTACAAATTATCAAAAAGAAAAATTTGGACCGTATACGGTTTATTACAAATAATATTTGAAGGATTATTATGAAAAAACAAAGACAAGCGAATATTGAATTATTAAGAATTATTGCCATGTTATTAATCATTTTATTGTTCATGGCGTACTTGCTAATACTGATACACTTAACGGTAACATCGGTACGGTATTAACACCATTTAAAGATGTAGCTACGAATATTATCGGCGAAATTCTTGCAAGTGGCGGTAAATTAGGCGTTGACTTATTCATTATTATTACTGGTTATTTTATGTGTAAATCAGTAATTACACCAACTCGTGAATTTAATACACTTAATAAATTACATAATCAAATTTGGTTTTACACAATTGGTTGGTTTATTTTGGATATTATTTTCCGTTGGTTACCAATATCAAAAGGACTTATTTTAAAGACGGCTTTACCAGTTTGCTATGATGCTTATTGGTTTGTTACTGATTATTTCGTCTTGTATTTGCTTTCACCATTCTTGAATAAAATGTTAAGTGCTTTTACTGATAAGGATTATCGTTGGGCCATGTTGGTCTGGGGGGGTTCGCGGTTTTCTTGCCGCAATTTTTACCAGAATCATTCCACGATTCTACTAACTATATGATTTTGTTTATTTTCTTATACATTACTGGTGCTTATTTACGTCATTTTAAGTTATCATTTAATGATAAAGTTAATGAACGGCAAACGGGTTTATGGTTAATGCTAGCTTCAGTTGCTATTTTATGGATATTAATTATTGTGTTAAATGTTGTTGCCGTTCATTTTCATAGTCGTTATATTTACAAGCGCACGATGTTTTTCAATGGTCAACAAGGTTTCTTTGTTTATACGGCTGCCGTTGGCTTATTTGTATTTGGTAAACATCTGCATATTAGTGATAAAATGACGCCATTTATTAATGGCTTAGCTGCAACAACCTTTGGTATTTATTTAATTCATGATAATATTATTGCCGAAACAGCTATTTGGTTAAAATGGTTACACTTGCCGACTTTAATGAATGATAAGTGGTATGTTGTATTGCTCACAGCATTAATTGTTTGTCCAATTATTTTCTTAATTTGTGCTGGGATTGAATATTTACGACAAAAATTATTCGCTTTAGTAACCAATAGACGATAAATAATAACATTATCCGCAAGTTTTCGTATTGAAAACTTGCTTTTTTGTTTTATACAATATTCACATGATTATTTCTAATGAACAACTGCAACAATTACAACAAATTGAATTACAAGCGATGTTGAAGTTTGACGCGATTTGTCAGCAGCATCACTTGCGTTATACCTTAGCCGCGGGCACATTACTTGGTGCTATTCGTCATCATGGTTTTATTCCGTGGGATGACGATGTGGATGTGCTTATGCCGCGTGCTGATTTTGAACGCCTGCGGCAGGTTCCAGCGGTAGAGTGGGGACCACATTATTTTTACCAATCCTATGCGACTGATCCGCATTACAAGTATTCTTATGATAAGTTGCGGGTTAATGGTACTTATTTTGGCGAGGAAGCGTTACTCGGTACCGGCATTCGCAATAACGGCGTTTTTATTGATATTTTTCCGGCTGATCCGGTGTCTAATCACCGTATTCAACGACAATTACAAGTTTATTTGTATAATGTTGTTCACTTATTATTTATGTTTAAATACATTAATATCAATCATCGCCATGGTCGTGAAAAGCAAGTTGCCCAATTAGTACGGCGCTTATTTAAACATGTTGATACTGATACAATTCGACAATTAATGGTTAAGATTATTCGTCATTATGATCAAAGCAATCCTCGTTATTATCGTGCTTTTGATAGTTATCATGTTGAGCGTGAGTTATATCCAGCTTGTTTTTTAACTGATTTAAAGTATGCGCCTTTTGCCGGGCATCAGTTCTTAATTACGCGGCATTATGATGCGATGTTACGTGAATATTATGGTGATTACATGCAATTACCACCCCGTACGCAACAAGTTAATAAACATCATGTTATTGGAATTAAGTTATAATTTTTTTGTTTTTAATATAATGCGCTATCATTAACATATTGAGATGTAGGATAGTGATTATTTAATGAATAATGATACAATGCCATGCCATCTTGACGTTGTTAAGTTCCAAATGATTCTGCAACGTACCTTACATGCACGTCTTGATGACATTCATGATATCTGCTTATTGAATGCGGGCATGACGAATGATTCTTTCTTGTTCACTTATCATGCGCAGCAATATATTATGCGTGTTCCGGGTGAAGGCACGCATGAATTAATTAATCGCCAGTATGAATATGATAATTATCAAGCGATTAAAGGCAAGCAGCTTGGTGAACATGTGCTTTATCTTGATCCGCAAACCGGCTATAAGTTAGCAACATACCTGACTAATGCGCGGAATTGTAATCCGCATGATTGGCACGATGTTACACGTTGCATGGCTAAGCTGCGTTATTTGCATCGTTTGCAATTACACGTTAATCATACGTTTGATTTATATCAATATATTGATAAATATGAAGCTTTGTGGCGGCAAGCTTCGCAATATGATGATTATCAACAAACTAAGCACCATATCTATCAATTACGCACTTTTATTGATAAACAACCGCACGCTTGGGTATTAACCCATATTGATGCTAATTATGATAATTTTTTATTTACGCCAACAGGACAGCTACGCTTAATTGATTGGGAATATGCTGGCATGCAAGATCCGCACGTTGATATTGCGATGTTTGCTATTTATGCAAACTATAATCGTCAGCAAATCGATCGTTTAATCGATAGTTATTTTGAACAAACTTGTCCATTACCAACGCGAATTAAGATTTATTGTTACGTTGCTATTTGCGGTTTGTTATGGAGTAATTGGAGTGAGTATAAACGTGAATTAGGGGTTGATTTTGGTGCATACGAATTACAACAGTATCACTATGCGCAGCATTATTATCAAATTGCGGAACACTTAATCGAGGAATATTATGGCAAAGAATAGAGTAACCCATGCCATTATTATGGCGGCGGGATTTGGTACCCGTATGCAACCGCTAACGACTACTACGCCCAAACCGTTACTGACAGTTAATGGTATTACCATGATTGAATCAGTAATTCAGAACTTACGGGCTAATCATATTGAACAAATTTATATTGTAGTTGGTTATTTAAAAGACCAGTTTGCCTTTTTAACAACGAAGTATCCCCATATTCACCTTATTACTAATCCTTATTATGCACAGTGTAATAATATCGCGTCATTATACATGGCCCGGCAGTACATTCCGGATGCGATAATTTTAGATGCTGACCAATATATCAATGACGCGACGGTCTTACACCCCGATTTTGATTTATCTGGTTATAATGCAGTATGGACGGATCAGTTTACGAAGGAATGGTTATTAACTACCGATGACCAGGGGATTATTACCCACTGTGCCCGCAATGGGGGGGTCCATGGGTACCGTTTATACAGCATTTCCCGTTGGAATCATGCTGACGGGGTACGTTTGCAACATTATTTGGTGGATGAATTACAACAGCATCATACTGACTTGTATTGGGATGATGTGGCGTTATTCCAACATCCGGCTGCGTTTCAATTAAAAGCTTATCCAATGCCGCGTGGTGCGGTGCGCGAATTTGACAGCATTGCTGAATTAGCCCAAGTTGATCCAACTTATGCTAAATATCTATAAAAAAACAGGTACTCGAATGAGTACCTGTTTTTTGTGAATCCACGGCCAAATGGACTCACGCACTAGCATGGTTATTATCATACGGGATAATGAGTGTAAAGTAAAGTCTTTTTTTATAAAAAATTAATTATGCCTAAAAATCTTGTAATTAATAGCTCTTTCCCATAAAATGAAAGCCATTCTGTGCAAAGGAGGCGGAGACAATGTCTAAACGCCTAGTTAATAATCATACGGCACAATCGCATTTATGTCGGTTAGCTGCGGTAGGAATCTTGGATAATGAGCGGCTTTATCATTTATATAAACAAGGGCAGTTTATTTACCAGGCTAATTTTACGATTTCGGTTAATACTTTAGAATTACGGGTTAATCGTGATTTACGTATTCCTTATAAAACAATTGTTCTTGACTTACAATATGGCATCGTGGCTACTAATCGTTCCACTAATGCGTTAATTAGTCAGTTATTACAATTAGAACCATTTAACTACTTTTACAGTGCTTTTTTGCGTCATCATTTTAACCAGCACTTACCACAAAAGTTACAACTGCATGAACATTTACCGTTAATCATGGGTAATTGGTGTTTCTTACCACTCCAAAGTCATCGTCATCGCAACGCGACGTGGATCGCATTACATCATCTTTGTCATTATGAACATGAGCATTCTTTTCTTTATACTTCGTACGTTGATAATATTGGCACGTGTTTATTATCACGGTGTCGCAAGTTAGATGATTATATTCACGAAGCACAATGTATGCAGCAGCAAACCATTTTATGGTTAAAGCAACTATTACAATTAACCCAGTATTATCAACAACCTTGTCAACCTTATCACTGTCATGATTATCATTGTCCCCGCTGTCAGGTCCTTACTAATGAAAATTTTGAAATTAATCAGCTTAAACAAGTTTATTGGCAGCATTTTTGTCGCAATCATTGGCAACGCGCTTGTTATGCGTGTGGGAAGTTAAGTCCCATCGAAATTGATGACATTATTAATTATTATCGCGATTTACAAAAGCGCGATTTTAATCGTTAAATCAGCTTTATGTAATTATTATGCTTGCTGATTAAGGTATTGTTGTTGCTATGACGGTATTTTTGCGTCGTTGTTTATGAAACCTGTTTCTTTTATATTAAAGAACATCTTTAATAAAGGAGTAGGTTTAATGACGGATAAAATGTCGTTGGCTTTTCAATACTGTAACCAACACATAGGAATTATTTATGGAGTAATGAAAAAACTTCACATTACTGCACAACATCATGATTATGATGATTTACGCAGTGAGGGTGTTTTAAAGTTTGTGAATGTGTATTGCAACTGGCGTGAAGCACTAACAACAACTGCTCAGCAGCAAAAGTTTAATAAAATGGTTTTCGGCGCCGTATATCGTCATTTATTAAATTATTTACATCATGAAAATTATTACCAGCAATACCACGTTTTAGCGGCTACTGATAACGAATTATTAAATACATGCGATTTTCCGCATGCGGAAGTAGAAACTAATACTTTGTTAAATGAATTACTGCAACACTGTACGTCACGCGAACGCCAGTTTATTAACTATCGTTATCATCACCATCTTAATATGCAAGCCACTGCGCAGGCGATGCACATTAGTGTACGCACTGCCCAACGACTTAAACAGCGTTTGCGAGTTAAGGCGCAACAATTAGGTTTATTTTAAAGTTATTATTTCCAAATAAACTTAGTATTAATATCCCAGTCGCGCTGTAATAGAGCATGAATCCATTTGCGTAATTGTTGGCTATCAGCAAATGTTAGTGGTTGGGTTAGTTTAAGTTCTTTAAAATCATAGACACATTTTTCATTACCTGGTTGATAATGATGTAATAAGGCAACTAAGTGTTGTTCAATGATGCGGTCTAACTGGTATTCCTTAGTACGGCTGATATTTAGATAGGCATTAAACTTAATAACATCCGCTAAGGTATAACTATGTTGGGTTTCGAGAGCAAATAAGTCATTCCACCAGCTGATTTCTTCACGCATGCGGTTCTTATTTTCTGCTAAACGTGTGATGATAATTCCTAGTAATGTCGCAAGAATTGATAAAGTCGTCATGGTGATATTAACTAACCACATGATGTTAGTTTTATACAAATGATGATAATAATTTACCAAGTAACGTGGGAATAAGCATAATAACGCGAAAGCACAAAAAATAATCATGCTCCAGCCCCATAAACGTTTGATATTAAATAATAAACGTGCTTGGGTGGTTTCTTGGTCGAGTTGTCGTAAACACCGTTTGTTCAACCAACCATAAATAAACAAAATAACTCCTAATGTAATTAATAAAAGCGCTAACTGTCGCATCTTCTCAACTCCATTCGTAATTATGATAACTTACTTTTAAAAATTTGTCCGTTTTGCCATTGCTGATTTGTATCTATAAGTGTAAGGCATTTACCGGTAAGTACTTACGAAGTAATTATTAAGTGAGGTTTTTATAATGACAAAAGTTTGGGATAAAACAAGTATTGGGTACAAATTTGCAAACGAAAGTTACTATGGTGGTGTTTTGGTACGCCGGATTAGCAGTACTGTGAATGCGCCAACCATGGAACAAGTTACGAAACTTGGTAATGCGCTTCAAGCATTACATGCCGGTGATGTGTTCACTGGTGGTGTTATCATCACTAAGGAAAAGTTTTAATTAGTTGACAGGGGAGTAAACGGTTATGAAAACATTACAATTAAATTTTAAAAATGATAAGGGACGAAAAACGCATTTTAATTTAAAATACGTTGATGAAGAGCTAACACCGCAAACTGTTCGTGAAGCGATGCAAGCAATTGTTGATGCGCAATTAGTAACTGATAAGGACGGTCAGTTAACTTATACGCAAGTTTGTGGGGCAAAGTACATTCAACGTGAAGAAACACCGTTGTTTGACGATGAAGCCGTTACAACCGCCTAATAAAAATGCCATGGTGTTAACCATAGCATTTTTTTAATATTGTGATAAATCATCTTCGACTTGTTGTAGCCATTGTGGATTATGGTAATGACAAATAATTAATGGAATGGCAATCATAATGCACGCAATGCTTAAAACTAACAAGTCGTTCATTAAACTATTAGTAACAATAATGGCAATGAACACCGTAATGACGGCCAACCATAATGCCCCACAAGTCAGCCATGCCCAGCCATTGCGTTGGTTTTGACCGCCAATGCGGAATGGCCGTTTTAAATGTGGTTGCCGGTAACGTAATTTGATGAGCGCTAAGGCCATGATCGCGTATACCGTCATATAAATAACACTTGTCGCGTTCGTTAAGGTTAGGAAAATAGCATTAACGTTACGCGCACAACCATAAATCAAGGCAAATAATGTTAAAATAACAATTTGCGTCCATAATAAGGGTTTTGAAATATCATATTGATTGGTTTGGTGAAAATGCCACTTCGCCGGCAATAATCCTTCCCGTGCCACTTGGGTGATGGTATGGCATGGACCATTAACCCACGAAGCAATTTGTAAAATGATGCCAATTGCTACACACAAGCCAAAGATATTTGCTAACCAACTTGGCAAATGTAAAATGTGGCAATAAATAGCAATCGGTTGGGAAACATTGGCTAATTGAATTTGACCTTGCGGAATGGCGTTACTCGTCATTAACCCGTTTAAAGTATTTAAAAAGATTAAAAAGCCCAATGAAATGGCAATACCGCGCAAGTAATTGTGATTAGCATCTTTTAATTGCGGAATATACACCGATGTCATTTCCAAACCAGCGAAGGTAAACACAATTGCACCATAATATGATAAGGATTTTAGGTTAAAGATATTTCCACATAATTTGTGCCAACTAAACACGCCGAGATAACTATGCTGATTAATACCAGTTTTTAATGTTGCCGCGATTCCTAAAATTAATAACATCGCGGCCGGAATATAAACCCCAATCCACACGCCATAATTACCGCTTAAACGCGCCACATTCCACTTTAAACTGCATAAAGTAATTACCCAAGTCGCGATTAAAATACAAATTAACGCAAAACTATGGCTAGTAATTAAGGCTTGCTGCCCTAATGCTTGTCCGATTAACGGACCTAATGTTGATGATGCCATAATTAACCCTGGAAACATTTGTGCCCAGGATAACCAGGCGACGACAAAGCCCCATTTGTGACCTAAACCGTTTTTCGTCCATAATTGGGGACCACCGTTACCTGGGAAAGTTGTTCCGAATTCGCCCGCAATTAAACATAACGGCAATGCAAAACATAATGAAGCAAACGCCATATATACTAGTTGCTGCCATCCGGTCGCGGCAATCATGGGCACACTTCGTACATTGGCGATCATGGCCATGGTTAACCCAATAAAACTAATTAAGGTGTAACGATATTTTTTAGTCATTGCTTACAATCCCATCATGTAATTTTTAATAAGTATGCTTGCTTAAACATTACTACTATAATTATACCGTTTTTGCTGTCTTTTTTACGAATATCGCCAAATGTTTTATTTTGGTACTAATTTGTCTAATGCACTAGGCTGGTTTATTGGCTAATTATCCTGCTAATACCTTTAGCGGTTAAAGCCGGTAGTGATACGTTTTCGTAATTAATAATTTAATAAAATTAGTTGTTTTTATTTAAATATATTATAAAAATTAGTTTTAAATTGTTTATGCATATATCAATAAAATAAATACTATTATGGTTGTATTTTGCTGATAATCATGCTAATATTTAGGTCATCAATGGAATACCAATTTTTGAGGACGAACATTATGGTGAAATGTGGCAAAATGATTGCAAATTTACGCAAGGTTAAGAAGTTAACGATTAGTGAATTAACTGGTAACCGGATCCATCGTTCAACTTATGAACGCTTTGTCAAAGGTGATACCAAGTTATCTGTGAATAATTTAATCTATATGCTTAACCAGTTACACGTCAATTTTGATGAGTTTATGCGTTTTAGTAACGATGATGCTTATCGCGATATTATTGATTATCGCCATTTTGTCGAACGTTTTGAGCAGGCCATTTTACTAGAAGATACGGTTAAGCTACATCATTTAGGTCAAGAAGTAGCTACTTACCGGCAGCATATTGCTGATGATGACCATCTTTATTATCATTTGTTGATTTTAATTGATGCTAATTACGCCATGTTATGCCACCAATCATTTAATAAAAACCATGTTGCCATTGTGAATGATTACTTATTACGTTGTGAAGCGTGGACAAGTTATGAATTATTCTTATTTGATAATATTTTTTTTACGATGAAAGGCGATGTTGTTAAAGCACTATTACTGCGGATTTTACGGCATCTTGATGATCCTGAAGCTACCTTAGCTTCACAATGCGAACGAGTTCATATTATTTTACGCATTATTACGGTATGCATCTTACATAAGAAGTTGAGCATCGCGCAAACCTTATTAATTCAGTTGAATAATACGCTTAATATTTGGAGTGATGCTTACCACTTGTTAGCCGAAGAGTTATGTTTAGATTTTTTGAATGATATCATTGAGATGATTAATGGTCATGCTGAGTATGCGGACGCGGTGCTGAATACTATGAATACTTTAAAACATCTTGACAATAAGCTTTATGAAAGTGCTTGTCAGCGTTATCTTGATCAAGTTCTGACGATTTATCATTTGCCAGCCACATGTTCTATATAATATTTGACTTTTTATAATAATTATTATATTACTAAGTTAGCATTTAATAATACAAATGCGAACTAATTAGGCCTTACTTGTATTTTTACAGCCATTACGTTTAAACGTAATGGCTGTTTTTTTAATTAAAAATAAAAATGTGTTGCATTTTTGCAACACTTTGACGCGAAATCACAAATTTTAGTTATTTTTTAATTAGCAATATATAAAAGTTAGATACGGTAAAAAAGATAAATATGGACAATTTTAAAAAGACCCTTTATTACAAAAGTGCAATAAATAAATGTGATAATTAACGCTTTTTTAAAACTGTTTAAATCAAATTAAGGGAAGCAATTTTTATGGAAATGTTTTTATTAATTTTAGGACTGATTACATTAATCGACGGCGCAGCCTTTTTCATCTTTGCTAAATATGATGAAAAGATTAAGCATCGTTACTTATTCTGTGTTAATGGCTGCTTGTCATGGCTAACTAGTTTAGCCGCTTTACTAACCGGTATTCTTAATAAGTTAGTTTTGCACGTTCATTTTTAAACAATAACAGTATTTTGTGATATTAGGTCTGTAATTTAAATAAGAGGTAAGTTATGAAGCAAAAAGCATATTTTGGTGACAAAATTAATCGTGTTAAATTACATAAAAAAGGTAAATTGTGGGTGATTTCGTCAGCCACTTTTTTAAGTATGGGCTTATCATTATTTAATTTAGCTCATCCCGTTCATGCCACAGTCCAACATGATGATGCTGTTGTACTGAAAACGACTGCTATTAAATCTTCACAACCAACTACTTCACAAGTAGCCGCTGCCCATAGTGCTACTAGTCAAGTAGCCTCGTCAGCTAATGCTACTAGTCAAAATTCCCAAGCTGTTAGTCATGCTACTTCAGTAACTAGTGCTACTTCGCAAGCTAATAATAAATCAATTACGGTTTCAGCAACTGCTAGTGTCGCTTCGCAAGCGCAAACTAGTGCTAGTTCATCTTCGCAAGCTAAGCAAACGAGTGCTAGTGCGGCAACAAGTGTTGCTAGTGTAGCCGCTGCCAGTGCTACTAATAGTGCTGCTTCACAAGTGTCAGCACCCGCTTCCTTGGCCAGTCAAGCAACTAGCAGTGCGGCAGCTAGTGTTACTAGTGCCACTACTAGTGCAGCTACTAGTCAACATAGTAAGTATGGCGTATTAGATGCTGATTATGGCGCATGGACTATTTATTTCCAAGATGAAAATGGTAACACTATTCATTCTTCAATTGGTTATGATAACGCCAGTGCTAATGATGTTACCAGTGATTTGTTGCCGACAATTGAACTTTTGCAAGCAGAAGGTTACCAATATGTTGATAATAGCGTTATGTCATTTCCATTGAGCCTTAACTTTGATTTAAACTATGTAACTTTGATTTTTAAGAAAGTACCACGAGCTGCGGGTGGCGTAGTTACGGTTAAGTATGTTACCAATAGTGGTAAAGTCTTAGCTACTACCACCGCTACTTATTTAGATGCTCAAGGTAATAATGATGCGACGCCACATATGGGCGATACCTATATCACTAAGGCAAAGAACTTTACTGGTTATACCTTATTGGGAACACCAGATAACCAAGTAGGCTTCATTACCCCTAACGCCCAAACCGTTACTTACGTATATGCACCAATGATGGAACACACTACGATTGCCTTTATTGACCAAGATGAAGGTACTGTTTTGAATAGTGTGCAGGTAGCGGGAGCTTATGGTTCAACGGCTACTTTTGACGTTGCTGGTTATATTGCTAAAAATTATCCTAACTATACCCTTGTTTCTACCACTTGGCCTGCTAATGGGGTCGTAATGGATAACAACAGCAGTAAGCAAACCTATCAGGTTATTTTGGCACATAAAGTAGCTAAATCAACGCAAACCAAGACGATTACCCAAACAATTCATTATCAATATTCTAACGGCAAACAAGCTTTTCCAGATAAAGTAACTAAAATTGTCTTCACCCGGTCGGTAACAACTGATGAAGTTACTGGTACCCAAACGTTTGGTAGTTGGCAAAATACCAGTGGTACTGATGAATTTCCATCTATTCCATCACCACAAATTCCGGGGTATACAGCTAGTTTTAGCTCTACAACTGCGATTACTAATATTACCCCTAATAGCGCTAATAACACCCAAACGGTGGTTTATGTACCAAATAAAGAAGAAATGACCTTAACCATCTATGACATGGATGAACATAAAATCTTACAACAAAAGATTTTTGAAGGTGATTATAATACTTCACCAAATTATGATTACCAAAGTGTGCTTGCTAACTATGAAAAACAAGGTTACCAAATTGCGCGTGATACCATTCCGGCTAGTGGGTTAGTTTTTAATAACACTGGTGATCAGAACTATGAAGTTGACTTAACGCATACGACGACCAAATTACCAGCCGATGCGAAAGGGTTAACGAAGGTTATTACGCACACTATTCATTATGTTTATGGTAATGGTAAACAAGCTAAACCGGATGTTGTGCAATCAATTACCTATACGCGTGGTGCTACGAAAGATAATGTTACGGGACAAATTACGTATACTGATTGGACAACAACGACAAATCCAGCGCAATTTCCATCAGTACCAACCCCAGTAATTAAGGGTTATACCCCAAGTCAAACGGCTAGTGGCGTGGTTCCTGTTAATGGTAATAGTCAAGATTCAGCCGAAACAATTGTTTATACGCCTAATGGTGGCACACAAAAACCACAATCTGATACTAAAACCACCGTTACGGAAACAATTAACTATATCGATAATAACGGAACGAAGTTATTACCTTCTAAAGTAGTTACTATTACTTTTACCCGTTATCAAAATGTTGATGGTACTTATAGCCCATGGGAACCAGTTGGGGCAAGAATTATTTTGATGCGGTGCAAGTGCCTGTAATTAAGGGTTATACCCCAGATAAGAGTATGATTCCGGCTATTAAGAATATTACGGCAACTACTGCTAACATTGTTAAAACGATTGTTTATAGTCCTGCACAGGAACAAATTGTCGTTAATTATATTGATACAACAACCGGCCAAACGATTAAGACTGATCAATTAAGTGGTACTTATGGTTCCACCTCAACTTATGACGTTAATAGTATTATTCAAACTTATTTAAATAGTGGTTATAAATTAGTAAGTAGTGATGTTCCGGCTACGCTTAATTTTGATACCGCTGGTGTACAGACTTACACGGTTAAGTTAGCGCATACTTATACCACTACTACCCAAACGAAAGATGTTATCCAAACCATTAAGTATGTTTATGCTGATGGTACACAAGCAGCCGATCCGAAAGTAACCACTTTAACTTTTACACGTTCTGCGACGAAGGATAATGTTACTGGTAAGTCAACTTATGGTGCGTGGACACCAACGAGCGGGACTTTTCCAGCTGTTCCGTCACCCGTAATTACTGGTTATACGCCATCACGTTCAGCTAGTGAAGCGATTGATGATGTTACTGGTGATTCTGATAATAATATTCAAATAATTACCTATAACCCCATTCAGGAAACGGTTAAAGTTAATTATGTTGACCAGACTACTGGCACCACCATTACGACAGCTACGTTGACGGGTGCTTATGGTACGCATTCAAATTACACGACTGCTGATGCTATTAAGCAATTAGAATCACGGGGTTACACCTTAGTTAAGGATGGTTTCCCAGCTGATGGTTTTGTTTTTGGTAAAAGTGCTGATGTTTATACCGTTACTTTAAAAGAAACTATTAAAAATAGTACGCAAACCCAAACGGTTACCCAAACTATTAATTATGAAACGGCTGGTGGTAAGCAAGTCGCTGCGCCACATACGGCAACATTGACCTTTACGCGTTCGGTTGCTACTAATGAAGTTACTGGTAAGTCAACTTATGGTGCGTGGACGCCGACTACCGCTACTTTTCCAGCAGTAACTTCGCCGCAAGTAACTGGTTATACGACTAATACACCAGCTAGTGATGCGGTTACCGTAGCTGCTGATAATCCAAAGAATGTTACGCAAACGATTATTTATGTACCTAATCAGGAAAAAGTAGTAGTGCAATACTATGATCAAACAACTAATAAAGTTTTATCATCAGTAACATTAACTGGTGCTTATGACACCACAAGTAACTATAATCCAGCGCCAGTGATTGCTGATTATGTTCATGATGGTTATCAATTAGTTAAAGATGAATTCCCGGTTGGTGGGGTTACTTTTAATCAAGATGGTAGTGTGCCAACTTACCAAATTATTTTTGCACATAATACCCGCGTAGATACGACGGATAATAATCCGGATAAAGTTGCTGATTTAAGTAAAACTGTTACTGAAACTATTAAGTATCAATATAGTAATGGGACACAAGCTGCAACCCCAGTTACTAAGCAAGTAACATTTACTCGCAGTGCAACAGTTGATCAAGTAACTCATCAAGTAATTGCTTATAGTAATTGGAGTCCAGCGAGCGATACCTTACCAGCCGTAGAATCACCAACGATCACGGGTTACACACCGGACAAGGCGGAAGTACCAGCGGTCACGGTAAGTGGTGACAGTGAAAACAGCACGGTAACGGTAACGTACAGTCCAAACAAGGAAAGTGTACAAGTGCAATACATTGACCAAACAACGGGCAAGGTATTAAGCACGGATACAGTCAGTGGAACCTACGGTTCAACAGTTAAGTATGACCCACAAGCAACGATTACGAAGTATGAAAAGGAAGGCTACCAACTAGTCAATAACGGGGTACCAGCAGACGGGATCACGTTTGACAAGGACGGTAACTACAGTCCATACCAAGTAACGTTTAAACACGGGACGACAACAACGACCGAAAGCAAGACGGTTAGTGAAACAATCCACTACGTGGATAACAACGGGAAGAGTATCGCGGCCGATAAGGTCGAACAAACAACGTTTAGCCGGCCAGCAATAACGGATAACGTGACGCATACAGTAACGTATGGGCAGTGGAGTCCAGCGAGCGATACCTTACCAGCCGTAGAATCACCAACGATCACGGGTTACACACCGGACAAGGCGGAAGTACCAGCAGTCACGGTAAGTGGTGACAGTGAAAACAGCACGGTCACGGTAACGTACACACCGGATACAGCTAAAATTACGGTTAAATACATTGATGATACAACAGGTAAAGTGCTTAAAATTGCTACTTTACAAGGTTCAATTGGTCAAAAGAGTATCTATAATCCAAATGAACAAATTAAACAATATGAACAACAAGGTTATCAATTAGTAAATGATGATTATCCACAAGGCGGAGCTACTTTCATAAATGGTGTCCAAACATACACAATTCATTTACGTGAAACAACTACGACCTTTACGCCAACTACTAATCCTGATCATTTACAATTAACTGACGTTATTCATCAAGTAATTCATTATCAGTATGAAAATGGCCACAAGGCATTTGCTGATAAAGTAACGACGATTACTTTCACGCGGACGGCTACTAAAAACAATGTTACTGGCCAAGTTACTTACAGTAACTGGACACCAGTTAAGGCCACCTTTGCGCCAGTAGCTTCACCGGTAATTGCCGGTTATACACCAAGTGCACAGCAAAGTACGCCAGTAACTGTTAAACCGGGTGACAATGATAATGTGCAAACTATTATTTACACCCCTGATCAAAGTACGGTAACAATTACTTACATTGATCAAACAACGGGCAAAACCTTACGTACAGATACTTTAACGGGTAGTTATCGTGAACATGTACCATATGATCCGCAAACGATCATTGCTAATTACGAAAAACACGGCTATCAACTAGTAAATAGTGATTATCCAGCCCAAGGTGCTGTCTTTGGCAAGAAGCCAACTAGTTACCGAATTTACTTAAAACATCACATTGTGATTGACACCGTTGATCATGATCCAGATCATTTAGATAACTTAACGCATGTTGTTAAACGAACCATCCATTATCAATATGAAGATGGTCGACAAGCAGAACCAGATGTAGTGGAAATAGTTAAGTTTGTTCGTAGCGCGCAAGTAGATGAAGTAACTCACCAAGTAATATATGGTTAATGGCAACCAGTTGGCAGTGATGCCTTTGAAAAAGTAGTTACCCCAACGATTGCTAATTATCAACCAAATATTAATGTAGTTACTGCTGAAAATCACGTTGCTGAAAGTCAAAATGATGAAGAACAAACCGTGATTTATACACCAATTCAAGGAAGTGTAGTAATCACATACATTGATGATACGACGGGTAAGATTTTGCATAATGTAATTGTTAATGGTAACGATGGCACATTAGTAAATTACGATCCGCAACCATTAATTAAACAATATGAAAAAGCTGGTTATCAATTAGTTCACGATGGTTATCCAACCAACGTAATGTTCAGTAATCAGCAGCAACACTTTGAAATTCATTTTGATGAAGGAATGATTACTTATACACCAAGTAATAACCCTCGTCATCTTGATTTGACGCACACGTTTACCCGGACAGTAAATTATGTTGATCATAACGGGCAGTACTTATTACCAAGTATTGTTCAAACGCTTACCTTTACGCGGACAGCAACACTTAACCAAGTAACCGGACAGCTCACTTACAGTGCATGGTATCTAGTTACAAATAACTTACCAATGATAACAGTACCGGATATTGTTGGTTATACACACCAATTAAAGGTAATTGCAGCTCTAGCTGCCGTTACTGCTAATGAGCCTGATCAAGTGGTTAACGTGCTTTACACGCCATTGCCTGGTAAACCGGCAACATTGCCATTAACAACGGACTTACAACCAGTAACGGCAACTATTAATGGTATCCCGGTAGTGCCGGTTAATAACGTGGTAAAACCAGTGCAATCATGCTATGTTCCGGAACAAGTAACAACGCCACATGGTAATTTGCACACGACGTCAACGCGTTTGCCACAAACAGGTGATCATCATGAAGATGATTTATGGTTAGGTTTGGCTTTATTGGGTGCAAGTATTAGCTTGATGCTAGGTCTCGCCATTGATCATAAACGTTCAAAATAAGTAGCAGTTTTGCGACATCTGCGTACGTAATTACCATAATCAGTTATGATTAAGATGCATTTAAGAAAATTAAAACCTCTTATTTTCATTAAGTGCATACCTATATCTTACTGAAAAAACGGAACCACATTAGTGGTTCCGTTTTTTATATAAAAATAAAGCCTTCACATCTTGTGAAAGCTTTATTTTATTAGTTATAAGCGATGAATTGAATTTCTTCACCATCAAAATTGATAGTGGCTGGTAATTCCTTTACTTCTTCACTAACTACTTTATCATTTAATACTTCCGTGATTTTGATTTGTCTAGTGCTTAATTCATCGGTAGTTATGCCTTGGTATTTAATCGTACCGTTAGTGGTATCAACTTGATGAGTTTCGTAGTCATCAACATTAACATTAATAACTTTTGCCATTTTAAGTTCCTCCTTTTCATAATCATCATATAGCGTTAGGTGGAAAAGTTATAGGAATATGCCTTGCAAATATTAATTTTGGATATTGTTTTATTGTTTAAAATTGTTATAATATTTTTAAGCAGTCATTACCATAGTGATGAGCGCAATAACCATCAACAAAGTATTAAATTATATCTAAGAACTTCGCTCCTTGTAGCGGAGTTTTTTAGTAATTGGAGTGCAAAACATGTTATTAAAAGAAGTTATTGTTGAAAATTTTACTGATATTCCCCGGCAAGTTGCATTGGCTGACCGCATTATTGTAGCTGATAACTTAGCCGTTGGTGGTACTACAACTAGTAAAGGTGTAATTGCCGAAGCAACACGCTATGTTCATGAACATGATAAAGCAATTACCTTTATGATTCGGCCTCGTGGTGGCGATGATATTTACAGTGATACTGAAGTTAAAATTATGGAAGCTGATATTTTTGAAGCTCAAGCCCAAGGCGCCGATGGCATTATGGTAGGTGCCTTGACCCCGCAAAATACGATTGATACTGATGCCATGGAACAATTTATTGCGGCTGCGAATGGTATGACAATTATTTTTAACGCGTTTGATCAAATTACGCCTGCTCAACAACCAGCTGCTTTAGCATGGTTAAGCGATCATCAAATTGATCAAGTAATTACACGGGGAACGAATGATCTTACCCAACCACTTAATATTGCCCATATTAAGGAAATCATTAAGTGGGCTGACCAACAAATATTAGTAGTGCCAAGTGGGGTTACTAAAGATAATGCCGCCCAAATTGCAACTGAATTGGGTGTTAAATTAGTTTGTGGTACTAATTTAATGTAGTTTGCCAGTGATTATTTACCATTTGGTGGTGTTGGTAATAGTGGAATAGGGCGTTATCACGGTAAGTATAGTTTTATGACGATGAGCCATTATCAAAGCATTTTGAAAAAAGCTAACTGGTTTGATTTACCTTGGAAATATTTATACCGTCAAAATCGCACCATCTTGAAACATGTTTTGAAATAATAAGGCTTTTTATTGTATTTTTTCTTTTAATTGTAATTAAATGAGATTGTAAGGAACGATCAAAAGGAGAATAACAATGCAAGCAATGCTACATCATGTGCGCTTTTTTGAATTTGCTGGTGAAGCCCACGAAAATAACGCATGTCGCAAAGCTAAGGAATGGTTAGATCAAAATCATATTGATTATGAATTAATTGATTTGGCTCAAAAGACGATTACGCCAGCGGAATTTATTCGCTGGATTAATGATTCAGGACTAAAGAATGACGAACTAATCACTCCTGGTAATGATGCGTTACGTGACCAAGTAGCTGGTATGGATGTTAAGGAATTGGGGGATTTCTTAGCATCACATTTACACGATATTAACCGTCCAATTATTGAAATTGATCGGAATACCGTGTTATTTGGCTTTGAAGAAAGTAAATATGCCCGGCACTTGGGTGATACTAACGAACGTTATATGAAAGATAAAGCTTAATAAAAAAACTGATCTTACTAAGTAAGATCAGTTTTTTTATTTTTAAGATTAATTATCGATAAAAGCGGTTATTACACCGCTTATTGTTTTTATTAATAGCTTACCAACTTGCCTTGTGTACGCCAGGAATTTGACCTTTATGAGCTAAATTACGGAAATTAATCCGGGACATTTTAAATTTACGCAAGTATGCATGGGGACGACCGTCGATCAAATCGCGGTTGTGAATGCGCACCGGTGAAGCATTACGTGGTAATTGTTGTAATGCGGCATAATTATGTTCTTTTTTATATTTAGCTCTCAATGCAGCGTACTTAGCAACAGTGGCTTCGATTTTCTTTTCTTTAGCGATTTTTGATTTTTTAGCCATGAACGATCCTCCTTAAATTTATTTAACAAAACTATTCTAACACTTCTTGCACTTACAAATAGTAAGTTAAACATAATCGTTTGTCAATATGTATAATTATATTTAGTTAAAATTGATTAGACTAGGAAAAAGCTTATGAGTAAATTAAGTAATGCGGTTGCCTTTTTAAATCATCATTTATCATTATGGCGTTGCCCGGTATGTCATCAGCCCTTTGCTCGGGTAGTCGACCATAGTTTAGTTTGTCCACAAAATCATTGGTTTGATGTTAATAAAAAAGGCACGCTTAATTTTTTAAATCATCCGGTTAAAACGGAATACCAAAAGACCATGTTTACCCACCGACGGCATTTATTGCAGGCAGGTTTTTTCACACCATTTTTGCAAGAGCTTGCCCAATATTTACCACATGCTGGTAATGTCATTGATGTTGGCTGTGGTGAAGGGACACCGACCCAGTTATTATCCCAACTGGTGCCTGGTAATTATATTGGGTTTGATATTGCTAAAGATGGTATTAATTTAGCAACACAACAAGTAACGCGTTGTTTCTTTTGCGTGGCTGATTTAACTAATTTGCCATTTAATAACCAGCAAATTGATGCAGTGGTTGATATTTTTTCGCCATCAGCTTATCAGGAATTTGCCCGGGTTTTAGCGCCGCATGGGGTATTATTAAAAATTATTCCTAATCGGGGTTATTTACATGAATTGCGGGAAGCATTATATCATGGCGAAGATAAGGCAACTTATGATAATCATGCGATTTTACAACGTTTTATGACGATTTATCCAAATGCGTTAGTTCAACCAATTACTTATCATTTTGCTTTAAATGATACTACTTTCCATGATTTAGTAGCGATGACGCCGCTAACATGGCGCGCTAGTGCGCAACAGTTACAATCCTTATTTATGCAACCATTATCGCAAATTACCGTTGATGTTACGTTATTAGTTGCGAAAAAGGATTGATTTTAAACGTTTTTAGTAGTAACTTAAAAGTAAGTTATTCTCAGTAACTTTTATCATCAAAACAGTGGTAAAAGTTAGTGACTAGTAAATTCACTAACGTAACTTTTCGCCGTGATGACACCGAAATGTTACGTTTTTTTATTTTTAAATCACGAGGCATAAAAATGACTAATCATATTGTATTATTTGAACCACTAATTCCTGCGAATACTGGTAATATTGCCCGGACGTGTGCGGCAACTGACACCGTGTTAGATTTGATTGAACCACTTGGTTTTAAAACTGATGATAAACATTTAAAACGGGCTGGCTTAGATTATTGGGCCAGTGTCAAAATTCGTTATCATAAGAACTTAGATGCTTTCTTGGAAACTGTTCCGGATAAAAATTACTTATTCTTAATTTCTAAGTTTGCAGAAAAAGTTTATACTGATCAGGATTTTAGCGCTCCAGATCATGATTACTACTTAATGTTTGGTAAGGAAACCACCGGGTTACCTGAACCATTCCAACGTGCTAACCGGGAACGTAATTTGCGGATTCCAATGACTGATAAAGTTCGTTCATTAAATCTTTCTAACTGTGCAGCGTTGGTAATTTACGAAGTATTACGGCAACAACACTTTGCTGGTCTTGAACTTACCCATACTTATGAACATGATAAGTTAAAATAAGTTAATTAATAAAAAAGAGATGAGGCATCACGTCAGAATCTCTTTTTTTTCGCTTATAATTAAAAAAGAAATTAAATTAATGGTGATAATGTGGCACAAACAAAACGTAAACGACAGACCAAAAAACGACAAACAACCAAAAAAACAACGCACCATCATCAACATTATTTTTGGCAACGCCATAAATGGCATGTGCTAGGTGGTGTTTTAATTGTTTTTAATTTGTTAGGCTTATTAAAATTAGGCGTCCTTGGCTTATGGTGGAATAATATCTTGGCAATTATTAGTGGTGATTTTGCCTGGTTAAGTGAACTAATTTTGCTTGCTTTAGGACTTTATTTATGCTTAGATCAACCTTCATTTCCACGTCGGGCCCACGTTCTTGGTGGGAGTGCGTTAATTTATTTGGCATTATTGTTAGCTGATAGTGCCTGGTTTTTCCGCAATGATACTTTTAATTATCACTTTGGTACCTCATGGCAGACGTTAATTAATAATGGCAGTGGCACGCCGATTAGTACGGCCGCTGGTGGTGGACTTTTGGGTACATTTATGTATGGGTGGACGCATTTTCTAGTTTCCCAATTTGGTACTTACTTATTAGTCGGGTTATTGCTGATAAGTGGTCTTTTTTTACTAGCTAATATTACGTTTAATCAAGCTAAACAATGGGTAGTAATGCGTTATCAACAAATTAAGCATTGGTATCAACAATGGCACCAACATCAAGTAACACCACCTGATGAACCAACCACGGTGGCTACCCCATTACCAGATGAGGTTACTAGTGCTTCGCCAACTAGTACTGCGACATCATTAGCGTCCACAGCACCAGTTGTACTAACGCCAAGTGCTGATTTACCGACACCAGAATTAAAAGAAAATACTTTACCCCATCGTTCGCATGCTGAAGAATTAGATGCGGCTAATTTGGTGACTACGCCAACGCATACTGCAACTGTGCCGCATAATAATCAGCATTATCAATTACCACCGTTAAGTTTGCTAACGAAGATTACGAATGCTGATCGTTCTAATGAACGGCAAGTTATCGCCGCTAATAAGCAAAAATTAAAAGCAACATTTGATAGTTTTAAAGTTGATGTTAGCGTTAAAAATGCGGTTATGGGACCAGCAGTAACGCGTTATGAAATTCAACCAGCTATAGGGGTTAAAGTTAGCAAGATTATTAATTTAACTGATGATCTTGCCTTAGCGTTAGCTGCTAAAGATTTACGAATTGAAGCACCAATTCCCGGCAAATCATTAATTGGAATTGAAGTGCCCAATCAAAACGTTGCCACCGTTAGCTTTCGTGCGGTAATGGCGCCACAATATTTTCATGCTGATAAACCGCTAGAAGTACCTTTAGGACAGGATATTGAAGGTAATGTTATTACTTGTGATCTTAGCGCAATGCCACATTTATTAATCGCTGGGGCGACTGGTTCGGGGAAATCAGTGATGATTAATGATATGATTACTAGTTTATTAATGCGTAATCGTCCAGAAGCGGTTAAATTAATGTTAATTGATCCCAAAATGGTAGAATTGAGTGCTTATAATGATGTGCCGCATTTATTAACACCTGTTGTAACTGATTCGCGTAAGGCTGCTAATGCCTTGAATAAAGCCGTTAAAGAAATGGAACGTCGATATAATTTATTTGCGCAAACCGGCGTGCATAAAATGCAGGAATATAATCAAAAAGTGGCGCAAGATTCAAGCCTTGGCGAACCACTACCTTATATCGTGATTGTGGTTGACGAATTGGCTGATTTAATGATGGTTGCTGGTAATGAAGTTGAAAGTGCGATTATTCGTTTAGCCCAAATGGCACGGGCAGCAGGCATGCATATGATTATCGCGACCCAACGACCATCTGTTGACGTTATTACTGGTTTAATTAAGGCTAATATTCCCTCACGCATTGCGTTTGCGGTTTCTAGTAGTATTGATGCACGTACTATTTTAGACACTAGTGGGGCTGAAAAATTACTTGGGCGTGGTGATATGCTCTATAAACCAATGGATGCTTCGAAGCCAATGCGGGTACAAGGTGCTTACATTGCGACGCAAGATGTGTTAAATGTTGTTGACTTTATTAAGCAAGAACAAACGGCGGTTTATGATGATACCATGCTACCCACCGCGCCTGATGACGATCATGACACGCAACAATCTGAAGATGCTTTATATCCGGAAGCGGTTGCTTTTGTAGCTCAGAAAAAAGCCGCTAGTGTTTCAATGCTACAACGGCGTTTTCGAATTGGTTATAACCGGGCCGCACGTTTAGTTGATGAAATGGAAGCTAATGGTATTGTTGGCCCTATGATGGGTAGTAAACCGCGGCAGGTATTTTTAGACAAAATTAATAATCTTAACAATCAAGAAGGAAAGCAGCATGATTAGTAAAATTGCGCCACGAACGACCTTACATGTTATTAAATCGACACAATTTAAAACAATTGAGATTAATTTTCATTTTATTGAACCACTTAATGCGCATCGTTTATCCGCGCGTTCATTACTAGCATCAGTTTTAGAAAGTCGCAGTGCTGACTTTACCAGTCAAGCTGCCATGGCGGCTAAACTTGCCCAATTATATGGTGCTGGTTTCAGCATTAATGTTGCTAAAAACGGCACGTATAGTTTTTTAACCGTACGTTTGGTGTTGGTTAATCCCCGCTTTTTACCAACACAATCGTCATTGGTAACGGATGGTTTACATTTTATTTATCAAGTTTTGCAACGACCATACTTAGTTAATGGTCATTTTGATGAGCAGGTAGTGCAACGGGAACGGACGAACTTATTAGCATATTTGCGTGCTGCACAAGATGATAAACAATTTTATGCAAACTTAATGGCACAAGCTTACTATTATCAAACCACTGCGCAGCAAACGCCTAGTTTTGGTGATGCCCAAGTTGTTCAGCATTTACAAGCAAGCGATTTGATGGATGCTTATCAAAGTTTATTTACTGAAGACCAAGTTGTTATTGAAGTGCTAGGTGATGTTGATGAACAAACGGTTTTACAAGGTTTAACCCCATTTCAATGGGGACAACTACCATTAACTTTGCCAACGATTTTTTATCACCAACCATTACAAAAGCAGCAAACGCGTCGTCTTTATTTACCACGTGTACAGCAGGGCAAATTATCATTAGTTTACCAAGTGCCGGCTTATTTTTATCAGCATAATTATCCAGCATGGCTAGTAACGAATGCATTATTTGGTGGCACCACGCAATCATTACTTTTTTTGCATGTGCGTGAGCAGCAACAATTAGCTTATTATGCAGATAGTACTTTAGATCCATTTTGTGGTGCTTTACTAGTTCAATCCGGCATTGATGCCCATGATTATCAACAAGTAGTAGCTACTATTCAACAACAAGTCCAATTATTGCGTGATGGGCAAATTACCGCTACTTTATTACAACAAAATAAACAAAGTTTGCTTAATGATTTTGTGATGCATCTTGATACATCACGCAACTTGTTAAATCGGGCCTTATATGCGGACTTGTTACGGCAACATTTACCTGATGTTAGTGAATTTACTACCTTAATTAATGCGGTAACAATTGCCGATGTGCAAGCATGTGCTGCGCAAATGCAATTACAAGTC
This sequence comes from Candidatus Paralactobacillus gallistercoris, assembly GCA_018883675.1. GTDB lineage: Bacteria > Bacillota > Bacilli > Lactobacillales > Lactobacillaceae > Paralactobacillus_A > Paralactobacillus_A gallistercoris. The sequence goes on from JAHLFS010000006.1 coordinate 24,915, forward strand.
CAATTATGCGTTATGAACGAGGAAGACCAATGAAATCAATAACTTATGCTCATTTAGACGAACAAGTTTACACCACCACCTTAGCTAATGGGTTACAAGTAATGTTGTTGCCCCAACCAGCTTTTCATCAAACCTATGCGACATTAACTGTGCATTATGGATCATTAATGAATGCTTTTTCTCCTGATGGTCAATCATTGGTACGTTTACCGCAGGGTACCGCGCATTTTCTTGAACATAAAATTTTTGAAAAAGCTGATTATGATGCGTTTGCACTATTTAGTCAAAACGGCGCTGATGCGAATGCTTTTACTACTTATAATAAGACGAGCTTCTTATTCACGGCGACACGGCATTTGCATGCTAATTTGGATATTTTATTAGATACTGTGCAAACGCCATACTTTACTAAAAAAACGGTTGATAAAGAAAAAGAAATTATTGCTCAGGAAATTAAAATGTATGACGATGATCCGGACTGGCAATTATTTATGCAATTACTGCGTAACTTATATCCACATCATCCTTTGCATGATGATGTGGCTGGCACAGTAGCATCGGTTCATCAAATTACGGCTGCTGATTTACAGTGTGCTTATGATTATTTTTATGTTCCTAATAATATGCGGTTGCTATTAGTTGGTAATTTTGATGTTGATTGCGTCATGCAGTGGCTTAATGCTAATCAGGCTAATAAGCATTTAACCAGCCGCATTTTACCGCAAGTACAAACGACTAATGCTGTATCCCCGGATATTGTTAAACATACTGTATGTTACGGCGCGATTAGTCGGCCTAAGTGTCTTTTGGGTATTAAGAATTTAATGCCTTTTGAACATAATCAAACGGGATTACGCCTTAAATTAACGATGAACTTATTACTCGATATGTTATTGGGTGATGATTCTAATAATTATCTGCAACTGTATCAACAAGGAATTATTGATGATACTTTTGGTTATGAATTTAGTATTACTGATGATGCGAGCTTTGTAGCCATTAATGGCGACAGTAATCAACCACAACGTTTTATGCAGACGTTGCAAGCATTATTACAGCACGCTGCTAACAATGATGAATTAAATGACGATCACTTATCACGGGTTAAAAAAGCTAATTTAGGTATGTATTTACGTTCATTTAATTCATTAGAAACATTAGCTAACCAAATTATGGATAATGATTATGGTACCGTAGGCTTTTTTGATATTATGCCAATGTTAATGGATATTAAGTTAACCGAAATTAAGCAATTAGCACAGACGTTCTTTAAGGATAATGCTTTTAGTACAGTGCTGTTATTACCACAGGAGGATGACAAATGAAATGGGTTTTAGTGGCTGGTGCTTCAGGTGGCATTGGTAGGCAAGTAGTCGATGATTTGGCTGCGGCTGGTTGGAATATCTATTTACATGGTCATCAACATATGACGGCCATTTTTGAACACGTAACGCAATTACAAAAACAATATCCACAGCAAGAATTTATTCCTATTCAGGCCGATTTGACGACGGATGCAGGTGTGATGCAATTAATTAATAACTTATTTCAATTAGATGCCTTAGTATATACGACCGGCATTACTTATTATGGCTTATTAACCCAACAAACATCCCAACAATGGGAAACGCTGTGGCAATTACATGTGAAAGCACCGATGCTTTTATGTCAACAATTACAAACTAAACTAGCACATGCTCACCATGGACGCATTATTTTGATTGGCTCAGTTTATGGCAAAGCAGGCAGTGCTATGGAAGTAGCTTATAGTACCATGAAAGGCGCTCAAAGTGCTTTTGCCAAAGCCTATGCGCAGGAAATTGCTAGTTTAGGCATTACGATTAATGTAATTGCGCCGGGGGCTGTCGACACGCCGATGAATCAGCTTTTTTCACCTGCCGAAAAAGCAGCTATTGATGAAGAAATTCCGGTAGGTCGATTTGCACAACCAGCCGAAATTACTTACTTTGTTAAAAGCTTATTAGCACCACAAGCTAGTTATTTAACGGGCCAAACCCTTTATGTTAGCGGTGGTTGGTTATATTAGGATTATGATATACTAAAATTACATGTTTTAAACTCTATTAATGAGGAGCGCTTTTTAATGGATGAAGTAGGACAAAAGCTACGTGCTGCGCGGATTGCTAAGGGATATACTTTAGATGATTTACAAAAAATCACTAAAATTCAAAAACGTTATTTGATTGCCATTGAAGAAGGTAACTTTGATGCGCTACCTGGCAATTTTTATGTACGTGCTTTTATTAAGCAATATGCTGATAGTGTGGGATTAGATGGTAGTAAGTTGCTGCAACAGTATGAAGATGCCTTGCCATCATTAACTCCTCGAGAAAAAGTTCATCAAGAAAATCAACAACCAATTAGTCGTGAACAAAAAAATACTAGTCATAGTTGGTGGGTACGTAACCGGCGTTACATGCCGCAAATTATCATTATTGCCCTTGTTGTAATTGTAATTGGTGGGATTTGGATTATTGCTGCGAAACGTAATCACACAGAACAAGCTGCTATTCCCCAAACGTCTTCGGTAAAAATCAGCAGTTCGAGTGCAAGTAAATCAACTAGCAGTGTTTCACATTCATCATCATCAAGTTCATCTTCACAATCACCGCAACTTGATGTTAAACAAACGAGTGTCAATGGTGGTATGCAAACCTTTACGATTACAAATGCACCACAAAATAATAACCAAATTACGTTAAGTGCCCTTCCTAACGCTAGTTCATGGACCTCAGTTAGTGTTGGCGGTCGCGTTGTTTATCAAGGGGTAATTACAGCAACAGCTCCACAAACAATCAATATTCCGAATGGTGTTAAACAAGTAATTGTTAAAAGCGGTAATGCGCCAAAGACTACGGTTAAAATTAATAATAAAGACGTTAATATTAATAACGGGGTAAGCACTACCGTCCGCACATTAACATTTGATTACAAATAATATAAGGAAGCTTTATTCATGAATTTACCTAATAAATTAACAATGTTTCGCATTTTTTTGATTCCTATTTTTACACTTGTTTTGGCAATGCCATGGCAATGGGGACAAGTTAATGTTGGTGGTACTACTATTCCGGTAACCGCAATTGTTGCAACACTAATTTTTATTATTGCATCATTAACAGATTTTGCTGATGGTCAAATTGCCCGCCGGCGTCACTTAGTAACTAACTTTGGTAAATTTGCTGATCCGTTAGCAGATAAGATTTTAGTTATGACGGCTTTTATCTTTTTAGTTAAAATGGGCAGTGTACCTGCTTGGGTTGCCGCTATTATTATTTGGCGTGAATTAGCCGTTACGGGTTTACGGTTATTATTGTCAGAAGGTGGCGAAGTAATGGCTGCTGCCATGCCCGGCAAAATTAAAACGACTACCCAAATGTTAGCAATTATCTTTTTATTGCTTAATAATATCGGTTTTGCCGCAATTCATTTGCCATTTGCGCAAATTATGTTATACGTATGCTTATTCTTTACGATTTATTCTGGTTGTGATTACTTTTATAAGAACCGCCATGTTTTTGCTGATTCTTTTGGTAAACATAAGTAGATATTAGCGATATGAATGGTAAGTTGTGATGAGCAACTTACCATTTTTTAAAATAAATTAAGTATGAAAGGAGTAAATTATAATGAAGACAACATTACATTTTGCATGTGTTTCATTAGCACAAGTTTTGGAAGAGTTACACTATTTATTTGCTGATCAAGCGGTTAATTACCTAGTTAGCGAACATGGTTTTGAAACGACAGTAACCTTAACTGCCACTGATGTTACCCCGTTTAAACAACGTTTAATTACTGCACTAGCTGATTATTATTATGCAGCTGATACTAATGAAAATTTGCCAACGTATGCGGTCCATCAGTTAATTGCACATCATCAAACCCTAACTGCTGCCGAAAGTTTGACGGCGGGTGAATTTCAAAGTACCGTTGCAACAGTTAGTGGCGCTTCAGCAGTTTTTCCAGGTGGTTTTGTTACTTATGCTGAAGCTGTTAAGGGACAAATGCTACATATTCCATTAGCGCAATTACAGCATGATGGTGTTGTTAGTGAACCAACCGCGTTAGCCATGGCTTATCAAAGTCGTACGCTTTTAGCTACTGATTTTGGCTTAGGTTTTACCGGCGTAGCTGGTCCAACCACTTTGGAAAATCAACCAGTTGGTACGGTTTGGATTGGGCTTTCACAACGTCATCAAGGTACGCACGCTTACCTATACCATTTTGATGGTGATCGTCAAGCGGTGCGTACGCAAAGCGTTTTAATGGGCTTTTTACTACTAGTTCATGCCATGGATATTTCTAAATAAAAAAGGTTGTTTTTCAAGATAAGATAGCTTAAAATCGATTAAGCTATCAATAAAAAAGGAGGATACACGGTAATGACACAACAAGATGATGCACGCCAAGCAGCTCTTGATAATGCTTTAAAAAAGATTGAAAAGAACTTTGGTAAAGGATCAATTATGCGTATGGGCGACAAAGTTGATACCCAAATTTCAACTGTACCAACTGGTTCATTAGCACTAGATAATGCCTTAGGTGTTGGTGGTTATCCTCGTGGTCGGATTATTGAAGTATATGGTCCGGAAAGTTCCGGGAAAACCACATTGGCTTTGCATGCTGTTGCCGAAATCCAAAAACGTGGGGGCACGGCTGCTTACATTGATGCGGAAAATGCGATGGATCCCCAATATGCCACTGCTTTAGGCGTTGATATTGATGATTTGTTGCTTTCACAACCAGATACCGGTGAACAAGGGTTAGAAATTGCTGATGCCTTGGTTTCAAGTGGTGCAATTGATATTGTCATCATTGATTCCGTGGCGGCCTTAGTACCACGTGCCGAAATTGAAGGCGAAATGGGCGATAGTCATGTGGGCTTACAAGCACGTTTAATGTCGCAAGCATTACGTAAGTTATCAGGAACCATTAATAAAACCAAGACAATTGCAATTTTTATTAACCAAATTCGTGAAAAAGTGGGTATTATGTTTGGTAATCCAGAAACCACACCTGGTGGTCGCGCTTTGAAATTTTACTCAACGATTCGTTTGGAAGTGCGGCGTGCTGAACAAATTAAGGACGGTACAAACGTAGTTGGTAACCGGACTAAGATTAAAGTCGTTAAGAATAAAGTAGCACCGCCATTTAAGACGGCTGAAGTTGATATTATGTATGGCAAAGGTATCTCCCAACGCGGTGAATTAATTGATATGGGTGTTGATAAGGATATCGTTCATAAGAGCGGTTCATGGTATTCATATCATGATGAACGAATTGGTCAAGGGCGTGAAAATGCCAAGAAGTTCTTAGCTGAACAT
>JAHLFS010000065.1 GCA_018883675.1 Candidatus Paralactobacillus gallistercoris
TGCTAAAGCACCCATTGGGTCCCACGGTTTCAAAATAATTGGATCATTGTATTCTTGATCATGAATTTGCCGTGCTTCAATTGATAAGTATTGTTTGTTAATTACTAATTGGTAAACATATTCATCAAACCATTGATCACTCATAACAAAGTAACCTTTTTTACCAACTTTATCACCCCATGAGTTTTCAACTTTCCATTTGATTGGTTCATCATTATCATCTAAATCAACACCAGTTAAAACCATGGCATGTGTCATCATTGATTCACCATATTCAAGTCGTTCGGCTTTAGCCATTGATAAATTAATATCAAATAATGATTCACGATCATAAATATGCGGATCCATAATGCCAATTTTACGATCAGAGTCTTTAACAACATCGCAGCCAAACCACACCGGTTCACCACCTTGTAATTGTTTAACTGCTAATTTCTTAAACTCGTGTAGACGTAAGTTCAAATGACGGACTTGACGACCACCAATGACATTACCTAACATATCAACCGTATAAACGTGATTATATGGCTTATCCTTAGTTGGAGCATTAATTACAGAAACATAATCTGCTAAATTCCAATCAAGATAATTATCAAAAAAGCTCTTAGGTGTTAAATTACGATCAATATGATAGTGATTATCTTGATCATAGTATTCAAAATCAAACTTAACAGGTGGTTCTCCCAAAGAATAAACTAGAATACGATAATCTTCATTTAACATCTTATTCCGTGCATCATCAATAACAGCCATTGTAGCTTTATCCGCAACTAATTGGCGTAAGATTAAAGCATCTTTGCGTAATTTGTTATTGAATAAAGTATTCAATTCATTTGAATTACTACTATTATATGTTTCTGGCATTGCATATTTAGGAACAATACCGTATTTTTCAACAATCGCACATAACATATCCCATTGACCGCCGTCTTGTTGTGGCGTTGTTAATAGGAATTGAACCTTACGATCGTCAATAGGACGGCTACCCGTTCTTAAAATATTTTGATAAAAATAGTTTGCTTTTTCAAACTTATCCCAAAAGAAAGTGTAATTTTGCGATAATTCAAAGTCATCTTTTAAACAATATTTTTGTTGCATATAATGACGCATTGTATTTAAAGCAGCAAACATCCAGCACCGGCCAGATTTCTTTTGGTCGGTAACTTGGCCAGTATCAAGTTCAAGTGAATAAACTGGATGCATTGCTGCTTTAGCTTGACTTGTTTCGCTAGCAGCATTAATCCCATTATTTGCAACAGCACGCATTAAAACATCGTGATTAGCAAATGTTTGATAATCAGCTTCATACTTATGCAAGTCTTTTTCAGAAATAGCACGACTCATAACTTTTAACCTCCTTTAATTAATGCAAAACATCCCAAATTGGCAAAGCAATCGGTGCTTTATGCAAAGCTTGTCTAGCATTATCATTGAGATATTCCTTTTTAACAACAATTTCATAAACATAGTTATCAAACCAACCGTCATCGGCCATGAAGTAGCCTTTATTACCAACTTTATCACCCCATGAGTTTTCAACTTTCCATTTAGTTGGTTGCCCATCAACTAAATCAACACCTAAGAAAGTCATGGCGTGTGATAACTGTGCTTGTTGCGTATCAAAGCGTTCACCTTGCGTCATTGCTAAATCAATATCAAATAATTCTTCCCGTTTGTACAAGTTATTCATTAAATAACCTTTTTGACGATCAGAATCAGCTAAAACATCATTACCAAACCATACCGGTTCACCAGCTTGTAATTGCTTAATTGCAATTTGTTTAAATTGATCATGATCAACATTTAAAATAGTCATCGGATGACCATCAACAACAGTATTTTCACCGGGCAAAGTATAAAGTTGATTGTATTTTTTATTATCTTGAGCAATACTTGCTAAACAAATATAATCATCTAAATCCCAACCTACATATTTCTTATAAAATTCAACTGGTGTTAAATTACGATCCAAGTGATATTGATTATCATCATCACGATATTCAAAATCGAACTCAGTAACCGGCTTGCCAAAGGCCATAACACAAATTCGATAATTTTCACTCATCATCTTTGTTTTAATTTCATCAATATCTTTTTGCGGCATGTTGTCATTAACAGCTTGCCGTAAAATGCCAGCATCACGCCGTAATTTGGTGTGCATTAAATCAGTAAAATCATTAGTATTACTACTATTATATGTTTCTGGCATCACATATTTAGGCACTACCCCATATTTAGTAATTAATGCGGCAGCATTATCCCATTGACCGCCATCGTCATCTGGAAATTGTAAATAATAACTTAATTCCCGATCGTCGGGATCCTTATCAGCTGTTTTTAAAACACATTCATAGAAGAAGTTAGCTTTTTCTAACCGATCCCAAAATGAAAGATAATTTTGCGATAACTCAAAATCTTTAATATTAAGTTTTTTACTAATGCAGTAACGCATTGTATTTAATGTTGCAAAATCCCAACAGCGTCCTGATTTCTTTTGATTAGTAACTTTACCGCCATTCATTGCATCGGAATATACAGGATGAATAGTAGGAATGACATCTTGGCTTTCAGTTGCTTTATTAATACCACTGTTCATCACTGCACGTTGCAATGAACTTGCATGTGTAATCTTATCAAGATTATGCCGGTAATTAGCAATATCTTTTTCAGTAATAATCTTATCCATTCGTCATCACTCCTTATTCGTACTCATTTTTAGAGTAACATAGAATATTTAATCTTTAAAAAGATGTGCATTACAAAAAATTCCTAAGTAATTACTTAGGAATTTTTTAATCATGTAACTGGTGTTTAACAAGATGAAATGCCATTAAAACAATTACCAAATTAAGCAAAGCAATCATTGTAGTCATTAGAAAAACATCAGCATAAGAAAAATGACCAGCAATTATGGCACCTAACATTGGTCCGATAATACTGCCAAGTGCTTGGAACGACTGCATATAACTAAAAATACGACTGATAATTTCATTAGGCGTGTTTTTCATTAGGATAGTTTGTGATAATGGCAAAAGTGCGGCATCTGAAATCCCTATGAGGAACCGTAATAATCCTAACAAATAAATATTACGTACTAAACTAGTTAAGAAAAAGACCACACTGCAAAAAAAAGTAACCCACCAATTAATACTCTACGAGCCCCAATGCGGTCACCAAGATTACCTAAATAACCAGCCGTCATAATAGTGGCTAAGCCTGGCAACGCTGTAATTATCCCACTAACAAATGAGATATTACCATGATGATGCATTAATTGCCGAACAAACAAACTAATCACAGGATTAATCGACTTCGTAGCTGCTTGGACTAACATGGCTGTTAAAAACATTGCAATAATAATTTCTGGTTGCGATAATTTAGCAAAAACAGTGAACTTATGGTGATTTGTTTTAATTATATGAGGCACAAAATTTTCCTTAACCAATAGCAATACCAGCACACCAGCAATGAACATGGCAACACCGAAAATATAAAAGGTCATTCGGTAGCCCCAAATACCAGCAATAATGCCGCCAATAATTGGACCAATTAATTGACCGCCAACACGACCAGTAGTGATAATGCCCATAGCTTTACCACCCTGATTTTTAGGTACTTCACTAGCTACCAACGCTTGTGAATTACTATTAAAGCCAGAAAAGCAACCATAAATAAAACGCCAAAAAATAATTGTCCACACGTTATGAGCAAATCCACAAAACAAACCAGTCAGACACATACCAAATGCGGAACGCAAAATCATGGGTTTACGCCCCGTTTTATCAGCTAATTTACCCCATAATGGCGAAACAATCGCTTGACTAACATAGGCTATAGCATAAGCTAAACCTGAATAAAAAGTTAATTGTTCATTAGAAAAACTGGCCATTTGATTAATAAATAAAGGCAAAAATGGCAAGCTCATGCTAAAACCAGCACCAGAAATAAAATCACCAAAAGCTAAAATCCATAAATTTCTGCGCCATTGCGGCATTTTTTTATTTTTCGTAATCGTCCCTTCTTTAATAACAAATTACTTACTATATTATAACAATTAAAAAAGCTTCCACGCCGCTTAGCATGAAAGCTTAAGTAATATTATCTAACCATTACCACCTTGAAAAGCTGGATAAAGGGTCATGCCGCCATCAACCATTAAAGTAACACCTGTTACATAACTTGATTCACTTGAAGCAAGCCACGCCGCCGCGGCCGCAACTTCGTCAGGATCACCAATGCGTTGCATCGGAATCATCGCAATGGTTGTTTGTAATTGTTGTGGATCGGCAAATTTAACAGCATTAATAGGGGTATTAATAGCACCAGGACCAATAGCATTAATTCGAATATGGCGTGCTGCGTATTCCATTGCCACTGTCTGGGTAAATAATTTGATTCCGCCTTTACTAGCTGCATAATGAGCAAACGTCGGCCAGGGAATTTGTTCATGAACAGATGACATGTTAATAATGTTACCCGCTTTATTCTTTTTAACAAAATAATTTAAAGCTGTTTGTGTACCCAAGAATACTCCCGTTAGATTAACATTAATAACCCGTTGCCACTCGGCTAATGTTAATTGGTGAGTAGCATGTTGATTTTCCATACCAGCATTATTAACCCAAACATCTAAGTCACCAAAAGTTTGTAAAGCCATATCACATAACGTGTGAATACCATCTTCAGTTGAAACATCAGCTTGAACAGTAATGGCTTGACCACCAGCAGCTATTACTTGTTCAGCCGTTTGTTGTGCACCAGCAGCATCAGTATGATAATTAATCACAACTTTCATGTTTTCTTTACCAAATCGTCGGGCAATGGCACTACCTAGACCTTTAGAACCACCGGTAACAACCACCACTTTATGAGATAAATCACTAAACATCTTAAACAACTCCTTGTAATTAAGTTATTCATTTTGTAGCAGATGGTATTAATAGTTGCTAGTATAATTAATATATTTAATAAAAAATTAATTTTTGGTAATTACATTTCCAAATAGTGCTTATTAACTAAATGTTAAGAATATCGATATTAAAAAAGTCGCTAGTACAATGTCAATGATTAATATTTTATTAAATTTACTTCCTTCTGGATATAAACTCTTATTACCGAACACACAATAATATAACTTCTGTGTCTTAGTAGTGTTGCGATTACGAGTAAGCGTATTGTACACATGTTGTTTGTGGTGATTATGGTGTGCATTTGCCCACTTCATCCGTGATTGTAAATACTGTTGTTCTTGGTCGTGATGTAACCGACAGTAATGCAATGGATACTCACAAAGATAATGACAACCTGGTTCACGGCAACGTCTAACTTTCGGCATTGTCACAACTAACCTGGTAAGTAACTGGTTGTTTATTGTCGGGTTTAGTTACCGTTACTTTTAACCGCATGTTGCCGTGATAGTAATCGTAACTAAGGTTAAGCAGTTCATATTTTTGGTAATCAATAGTAACGGTTGGTTGGTCAGTATCTTTAATGTGAATATCAAACAACACACTCAACTCCATTCGTACAAAATAAAAAGCAACTAACTGATAGTTGCTTAGCTAATTTTTTGACAATACCAATTTATCATCGTTTAACGGCTATTTTGTCCTGGTTTTATCCCATTAATTTACCCATGATTTTCCACTTGTTTATCCTGTCATTTTCCACATG